>NZ_CAJE01000011.1 GCF_000308215.1 Methanomassiliicoccus luminyensis B10 | reverse complement strand
CGTAGTCGCGGACGACGGTCCCCTCGCCGATGTCGCAGTCGACTATGGAGTAGTACTTAGCAAGTAATTGCATGGTATGGCCAGGTGAATATCTCTAATGATATAATACTGATTGTTCGTGTAGTTGTGCACCCATCCAGTCCGTGTCAGCATATCAGGATTTGGCACCATTTGTGCCTAACGCTCGGCTGGCTGCCTCACTCTGGCTGCCCCATGCGGCATAGTCGATCTTTTCGATCTCGACCCTTGCCAGTGAGCTGAGGGAGTACAGGGCAGCGGAACAGACCTTGACATTCTCTAGCGCGTCCCACCCATCGACCTCCGCTTTCGATGATGAGTCCGCCGCTTCCACGAAAGCTTCCAATTCCCTCCTCAGAGGCTCGGTTTTCTTGACCACGAAATGATGGGTGTCCAGCTC
Organism: Methanomassiliicoccus luminyensis B10; assembly: GCF_000308215.1. Classification (NCBI taxonomy): domain Archaea; kingdom Methanobacteriati; phylum Thermoplasmatota; class Thermoplasmata; order Methanomassiliicoccales; family Methanomassiliicoccaceae; genus Methanomassiliicoccus; species Methanomassiliicoccus luminyensis. The sequence goes on along the minus strand of NZ_CAJE01000011.1, from coordinate 65,113 downwards.
CATCGGTATCTGGGACATGTTGGACTGATCCACGCCATCCAGTTGCGCCGTTGAGAAATCCAGGCTTTGGTCCATGTAGTCCATCTGCGCATATCCCTTGGAACAGGTCAGGGATACTTTCCTTACCTTCATCGGGGTCAGCCAGTTGACCTCCACAAGACCCAGCGTCCCGTTCTCGAACTCCATCATGATGCTGGCGTAATCTTCGTACTTCGGATTGAGCATCATTCCGCCTCTCGCATAGACGGATACGACCGGGGACCCCACCAAATGCCGGATGACATCAACATCGTGAATAGCCAGATCCATGATGACCCCGACATCGCGAATGCGGGCGGGGAATGACGACACGCGCCTGGATGAAATAGTAACCAGTTTACCGAATTTTCCGGAGGACAGCTCATTTTTCGTCACACTGACGATCGGATTGAAGCGCTCGACAAAGCCGGAGGCCAGGGTCACCCCGTTCTTCTCTGCTTCCTCGCACAATGACTTCGCATTTATGACATCCCCGGTGAACGGTTTTTCCACCAAGACGGACTTCCCCGCCTCAATGGCCTGCAATGCCACACCATAATGAAATTCAGTAGGGGTGCAGATGCTCAACGCATCCACTTCCTGCAACAGGTCCTCGATCTTCGAAAATGCCGTGGTGTTGAGCTTCTTGGCCGCCTTTGAAGCCATGTCCGAGTAGACATCGTATATGCCTGACAGGCAACCCATCTCGCCGTAGATGCGGGCATGGTTCTGACCCATCGAACCAACCCCGACTACCCCCAATTTGAGCATGTTGGGAAAATGGCCACTTGGTAGATAATATTGTTGCTATATGGCTGTGTTAAGCGTTGACGTGCGGACGATATCTATGCCAGGGACTTGGCCCCACATACATAGTCATTATATAGAGTAATGTCCCGATGAGCATATGTCCGACCCTTGAAAAAGACACCGCTATCTGATTTGCCCACACTTTTCAAAATATTTATGTTGTTGATAATGCTTGGGCGTGGCATGTTCAATGGGATTGTGGCGGTGGTCGGGGTTGGATATGTAGGTCTCCCTGTCGCATGTGCCTTTGCCGGCAAGGGTGTACGAACAATAGCCATCGACATAATCCCGGACAGGGTCAGAATGATAAATGAAGGCCGATGTCCGATACTGGGCGATGAACCTGGATTGCCGGAGCTGTTGTCAAAGGTAGTGAAGAATGGGACGCTCACCGCTACGACGGACCCGTTGGCGATCGAAGAAGCGGACGCCGTCATTGTGTGTGTCGATACGCCTATCGACGAGTTAACTAAAGCTCCCAGGCTGGACATTCTGCTGAGCGCGGCCGGTACCGTCGGCGACCATATAAAGAACGGAGCGCTGGTATCGATAGAGTCCACGTTGCCCCCGCTGACAATGAAGAAACAGGTCATACCCATGATCGAGTCGCGAAGGCAAATGAAAGCGGGAACGGACTTCTACATCGTGCACTGCCCGGAAAGGGTCATGCCCGGCCGCCTGCTCCAGAACATTCATGACTACATACGGGTCCTGGGGGGTTTGGATGACAGATCCCTGCAAAAAGGTCTTGAGCTATATTCCACGATCGTTTCGGCAAAGATAGTGACCTCGGACCTGACCTCCGCAGAGATCACCAAGACCATAGAGAACGCCTATAGGGATGTGCAGATAGCGTTCGCCAATGAAGTGGCATTGGCCTGCGAGGAGCTGGGCGTCAATGCTTTCGAGGTACGGGAGCTTGTCAATACCTGCCCGTTCAGAGATATGCACATACCTGGGGCCGGGGTCGGGGGGCATTGTCTGCCTAAAGATTCGTGGCTGTTCGCATCGTCGCTGAACGATACCAAGCTGAAATTGATACCGATGGCGAGGGCGATTAACGAGAGCATGCCAGAGCACATGATCTCGCTGACAGAGCAGGCCTTGAGGGATGCGGGACGACAGTTGGCAGATTCCAAGATCGCGATCCTTGGACTGGCGTTCCTAAAGGATTCCGATGATGTTCGCCACTCCCCGTCGATACCTATCATCAAATATTTCCTGGGGAAAGCCCAGGTGGCGGTCCACGATCCTTTCGTACAGGAAATGAAGGACATGCCCCTGACGCATGACCTGGACGAGGCGATTGGGGGTGCTGACTGCGTCGTCATCGTAACGGACCATACACAATATAAGAATCTTGATCTGAAAGCAATCAAGGAGAGATTAAGGACGGGGAACATAGTCGATGGCAGAAATGTCATCAGCACAACCGACCCTGCACTAAGGGAACTGAAGTATTATGGATTGGGCAAGGGAAAGAGCAGCAGTCGTCCTTGACACAGGTGGTCGGAATGAAAATCGCATCTATCGTAGGCGCCAGGCCTCAGTTCATCAAGTGCGCCCCTCTCTCGAAGGAGCTGAGGCGCCACCACGAAGAGATCATCATCCATACTGGTCAGCACTATGATTATGAGATGTCCAAGGTCTTCTTCGACGAGCTGAACATTCCGGAGCCGGACTACAATCTGAGCATCGGTTCCGGCAGCCAGGGACATCAGACCGGCGCCATGCTCGCTGCCATCGAGGACGTCCTGGTCAAAGAGGAGCCGCAGATGATCGTGGTGTTCGGCGACACCAACTCTACGATCGCTGGTGCGCTGGCAGCGTCGAAGCTAGGCATTCCCATCTCGCATGTAGAGGCGGGCCTGCGCTCTTACGACCGCACCATGCCCGAGGAGATCAATCGAGTGCTCACGGACCATATTTCAAACCTGTTGTTCGCGCCGACGGAAAGTGCCGTAGCCAATCTGGAGGAGGAGGGCATTCACAGGGGCGTTCATCAGGTGGGCGACATCATGGTCGATTCCCTGAACTCGGTGATGGAGGTTGCACGATCCAGATCTACCGTACTGCAAATGCCCGGGATCGAGAAGCATGCGTACTTCGTTCTTACCATACATAGGGCGGGAAATACCAACGACCCAGCCAAGCTCGGCAAGGTCCTGAACGCCATCCGCAGATCGGGTGTGCCGACGATCTTCCCGGTACATCCAAGGACAAAGAAGCTTCTGAACAATATCAATCTGAAGATGCCTGCCAACCTGATCCCGATCGAACCGCTGGGCTATATTGATATGATCGCGCTCATCTCCAATGCCCGAGGCGTACTGACCGATTCGGGAGGCATGCAGAAGGAAAGCTTCATACTTGGCACGAGATGCGCGACCTTGCGCGAGAACACCGAATGGCAGGAAACTTTCGTCGAGGGCAGGAACCGCCTGGTCGGACTGGATGAGGAGAAGATCGTCGAAGCTTTGGCGGAACCACCAATAGTGAGCGTTCCGGAATCATGTCCATTCGGCATGATGGGAGTCTCAGTGATGATAACCCGGGCGATTGAGGACTATGCGTTGGATCTGGCAGGTGGGAATGGCATCTTCCACCCCGTATGATACCTTGTCATTCGGATTGAGATGATTTTAATTATGTCACAAACTTACTCTCATGCGGACGTTTGGAGTGATGCGTCGAGAATACATTCTCGCAGATGAGTCATTGATATAAAACTGTACGGTGAGTTGAATGATGAACGACAGGCAAGCTTTCAGAATGCCATTGAATGAACGAGCTTTAAATGTAAGTTCCATCATTATCAAAAAAAAATATAATCCTAAACCCCAATCGGGTGGGAGATGAGGTATCTATCACCTCATGTCACAGCCCCCCTCTAAATTACTTTGTTAATCACTTGGAGCCTATGAATGTATAAGGGAAAGAAAATCGGCATAGCAGTTCCTGCCCACAACGAAGAAGGGTTTATTCTTAAAACGCTCTCGGGAATTCCAGATTATGTGGATCGGATTTACGTTTGCAACGACGCCTCCATTGACAAGACCCAGGACAAAGTCCTGGAGCATATGAAGAACGATGATCGAATATTTCTGATAAATCATCAGAAGAACACGGGAGTGGGGGGAGCCATAGTCGATTGCCACAAAAAGGCCCTTGAGGAGGGGATGTCGATTGTCGTAGTAATGGCCGGTGATGACCAGATGGACCCCGCATACCTGCCAAGCCTCCTGGATCCCCTAATTGATGGAAAGGCGGAGTATACCAAGGGCAACCGACTCTACTCGAAGGAAGCTGCGTCAGGAATGAGCAAATGGCGGATGACGGGCAATAAGATCTTGACGATAATGACCAAGTTCGTTACAGGCAATTGGAACGTTGATGATCCGCAGAATGGCTATACGGCCATCACTGCCGATGCCCTTCGAAAACTACCTTTAGATGATATGTACAAAGGTTACCTCTTCGAGAACGACATGCTGGTAAAGTTGAACGCATATCATCAGAGGATCGTGGACGTCCCCATACCCGCTCGATATGGTAGTGAGAAATCCGGAATTAGGTACTATTCGTTCATTACTAAGGGACTTGTTTTCATGATGACCAGCTTTTTATGGAGAATGAATATTAAATATCTATCCCGAGCGCATAGACCTTCAAGGATCTTGGCACATATCATGATGCTGGCTGGCTTCTTGTGGCTCGCTGGGCTGATCCTGTGGAACTACGTTAGTAATTATTCTATTTTCGATGGAATTGTAGCCCCCCTCACCATCATGCTCTTCGGCATCGCATTATATTCCCTGATGACTTTCTTAAAGACCTTGGGGAGCTACGGGGGGAAAAGAACAGCATGAGCTCTGACGATAGCCTATCTGATTGCGTCGTGCCCCATGCACCGTCGAACACGTCTAACGAGTTTGCCCCAACCAAATCGATGAGAAGGGTTGGGATCATCGTCAATACTCCGGCCCAGGTCCACTTCTACCGCCATATCTACGAACGCCTCCTAGAAGATGGCCATCAGGCATTCATAATTGCCAGAGCGGAGCAGGAAACAATGGACCTGCTCCGTGAGTTCGACATTCCGCACAGCATCTTCTCGACGCCGCCCGAATCAAAGGTCGGTAAGATACTCACGATGCCCAGGGACGTCATCAGCGCATCACAATTGTTGAAAAAGGAACGAGTGGACATAATAACAGGCTTTGGAGTTTATGATGCCTATTGTTCGGCGTTGCTGGGCGTACCGAATGTAATATTCATAGACAATGAACCGAAGATCGGATTGCGATCCTATGCGTTGCAGTTCCGTCTTTTCTACCCATTCGTAGACACGCTCATCACTCCATCATACTTCCGGGAGGATTTAGGGGAGAAGCAGATCCGCATCAATGGGATCAAAGAGTTTGCCTATCTGCATCCGAACTACTATACGCCGGACGATTCTATATTCGAGGATCTTGGGATAAACAAAGGTGAGCGGTACTTCATCCTAAGATTCAATGGTTTGAGCGCATTCCATGATCTGGGAGTTGGAGGCTTTACACCCGAGATAAAGATGGCGTTGGTCAAGGAACTGGAAAAACATGGGAATGTTTTTATCTCCTCCGAAAAGGGCGTGCCCCCGGAACTGCGGGAGCATACTATCAAAATACCAAAAAATCGAATCCATGATGCACTTTACTATGCATCGTTACTGGTCACGGACACACAGACCATGGCTACAGAGGCTGCCATTCTCGGGACGCCAACAGTCCGATGCAACTCCTTCGTTGGCCCCCATGACATGGGCAATTTCATTGAACTGGAGAAAAGATACCATCTATTGTTTAATTTCTGCGACTTCAAAGGAGCAATGACTAAAGCCATAGAAATCGCAAGAGATGATGGCATAAAGTCGGAGTGGGGGCGGAGACGGAATCAACTATTCAAGGAGAACATTGATGTGGCCAAATTCATGATTTGGTATATCGAAAATTACCCCAATAGTCTTGATGAAATACGCAACCCCAAGACGCAAGAGCGGTTTAGATAGAGGTTGAGATATTCATGGGAAATAGCGATTTGGACTTTGCGTATCATCCCAGAAACAATGGTGGAACCATTTGGAGAGATTGCGCATCCTAGAATCAAGAAATTGGAGAATAAACATGCTACAAAAGGAACTCTTCATACTAGCACATCAGTGTGGTGACGCGTCTTTCTATCCGACATATAAAAAAATGATTCAGGATCAATGGAAGCCATATGATGAGCTAAGGCACGAACAGGAAGGGCGACTGAGGAATCTTATTAAATTTTCCTATGAAAATATTCCATACTACCACAATCTTTTCAAGAGTCTCAATCGCACACCGGGAGATATACGAACGATTAATGATCTTGAGAAATTACCCATCCTAACTAAGGAGATAATTAAAGAGCATTGGGGGGAGTTCAAACCAGCGAAACTCTCATCGATGAAGTATTATAGTCAGGCGACTGGTGGGTCCACCGGTACGCCCATGCAGTATAGGCTATCTAAATTCGACCGCTTCATGGGGGGAGCGCTACTCTATCGCGGATGGGGGTATGGAGGTTATGAACTAGGAGACAAGATGGTTTTTCTGGCTGGCTCTTCCCTTGATGTTGGTACGAAATCACACCTGGTTAAAAAAATTCATGAAGTATCGAGAAATATTAGGATGCTGTCCTCGTTTGACATGGGGGGGCCCCAAATGCAAAGATATGCAGACATCCTCGGTTCCTTCCGCCCCCGATTCATCAGAGGTTATGCTTCATCCATCTATTTCTTTGCAAGATGGTTGGAGGAAAAACAAATCTCAATCCCGGCGCCTGAAGGTGTATTTACAACGTCCGAGAAGCTCTTCCCACACATGAGAAAGAAAATCAGTGATATATTTGATTGCGACGTGTATGATAATTACGGATTGAATGATGGTAGCATAAGTGCATTTGAGTGCTCTGAACATACCGGACTTCACATAGATATGGAGAGGGGACTTATGGAAGTCATTGATGACGATGGCAGTCAGATTGAACAGGGGGAGGGGCAGATACTAGCAACTAGCTTACATAACTATGCAATGCCGTTCATCAGATATGTCACGGGAGACAAAGGATCTCTGCTCGATGAGCCCTGTTCCTGTGGCAGGGATTACCCCCTATTAAAAGAAGTCGCTGGTCGGCAACAGGAGATGCTCGTAACTCCTGAGGGCAAGCATATTCATGGGGAATTTTTCACCCACATATTCTGGGAAGTACCCAAAGTCAAAGAATTTCAGATAGTTCAAGCATCTTCAGAGAAACTTATTATTAAGCTAGTTACAGAGCCCGATTTTAATGAGGCAAATCTTGAGAGCATCAAAGAAACGATTAGATTACGGAGCCGCGGATGGGATGTAGAATTTAGATTCGTAGATTCAATCGATCGAAGCCATGCAGGGAAATATAAATTCGTGATTAATGAGGTTTCGAATGTCTGAAAGGAATTTGCTCATCATTAGCAATGATTTTCCAAATCAAGATAATTCATACATCGGCGGCATCTTCGTTAAGGAACAGGTAAAATACCTAAAACATCATTTTGACAAAGTCTATGTTGTATCACCAGTAGCTCATGGTATGGAGCGATTGCGAAATACCAAGCATGATGATTACCAATTTGATGATGTTCAAGTTTTTTTTCCAAGATACATCAATAATCCCCTTTTTTGGAATCACGGAAGATTCATGTGGGTAAACCTGGAACTGAGAGCCATTGAGTCCTTGATAAAGAGAGAACGTATTAATTTTGATTTGATTCACGCCCACTTTACCTGGCCATCTGGAGCTGTTGCTGTCGAATTAAAAAGGATCATGGGAATACCAACCATAATAACAGAACATACTCATCAGACATTGTATAAAGCCATTCGTCAGAAGAACCGGCATTTCATAAATACTTGGAGAGATTGTGATGCACTAATAAGGGTAAATAAAAAGGATATTTCACAAATCTGTAGTTGTGGGATTAATCCATCTAAGGTACATTATATTGCCAATGGCTACGATCCAAAAAAATATCATCCAATCAGCATGGATAGGGCTCGCCAGCTGTTGGGACTACCAACAGATTCGAAGATTATATTGAACATTGGTAGACTATATGAGGAGAAGGGGCAGAAATTCCTGATTTCTGCAATTGGTGAGATTATTGGAGAAAGAGATGATTTTATCTGCTACATCGGGGGGTCAGGACCACTGCGTCACAATCTCGAACAGCAGATTGTGTCATTGGGCCTCGAGAAATATATCAAATTGGTGGGATTCATTCCCGACGAACAAATGTACCTATGGATGAATGCCTGTGATATCTTTGTTATGCCTAGCCTTGCAGAGAGTTTTGGGATAGTTCAACTCGAGGCTCTGGCCTGCGGCAAACCTATTCTGGCCACACGAAATGGTGGAAGTGAAGAGATCATTATATCTGACAGATACGGTATACTGGCGGAGCCAGGCGATTCCGACGACTTAGCGGAGAAGATTCATATGGCACTGGATCGAGAATGGGATCGGGAGGCGATTAAACAGTATGCAGAACGGTATACATGGGAGAATATATCTAAAGAGATATTATGCATCTATGATGAATTCATTTGATAAATTACGAGTAGGATGTGTGTGTCGCCTTATCTGAATGAGTGATGTTGTTATAGAATTTTCGACTATCCGGGTGCAACTAATGGCCGTGAAGAATAACCGAGTGTTAAAAATCATCGGAATATTATTTTTTACACTATTCTCAATATTATTAATTTTGGACGTCTTAAATGAGGTTGATTTTCAAAGATTCCCCAACATATTTGCGGCATATCTCAATACGGTACAAAATGGATATACTTCCCCTCAATACAAAACATTTCCATTATTTGATTCAAGTTTCACTGCGGATTCAACGTTATCACCGATAGCACAGCGCATATCGGAAACGGAGTCATTTTTCCCCAATATCGTCATCATCCACCTAATAATGGTGCATATTACCGGAATCACTCCTGAGATGTCCATAATCTTTCCCTTTGGGCTTGTTCTCGTTCCGATAGCATATCTTGGCTTACTCAATTCATTACTTGATCGAAAAAAATATCCGCTGGCATTCCTGCTTCTATCCATATACGGAATCATGTTCCTGTTTACAACCAAATCCACTTCATCTTTTTATGCAGCCACCCCTGGCTACACATTATTGTTTATTGGCATAATGTGCATATGGAGATATGTCACATCTCATGACATCAGATACTATTTTATTATAATCATATTATTGGTCAGCCTTGCGCACTACTGGCATACATTGTTAATGACAGTAATGATCTTGCTACTATGCGTCTGGCTAGTTCTTTACATGATTAAGGCAGTAAGCAGGGTAAACCCCAATCTATTTCAAACCACTTCTCCACATGAATTGGATGAAAATCATCTGGGTAAAAAATACTTGCAAAATATTGGCACATTGGCGGCCATTTCCATGGTTATTGCAATCACATTTACCCATCTTTGGCAGTCCAGCTATATAGATGAATTTTCTCAGAATGCAAATATTATCAATTTTATTCAGGAAGCGTTTAAGAAACTAACAGGAAATTTGACATTTGAAGTACCATACCAGTATAATTATAAGGATTCCACGATTGGTATGATATACTTCTTATCCTACTTATCCATACTTGCATTATCAATCATAATGGCAGTATATACTCTTTGCTTATCGGCCGTAAAAGATAAACGCCACATGACTCAGCATATAAAGATTAATACTCACGAGTCAGTTGTGTTGCTATCGGCCTTAATGCTTGCTCAACTAATTTTGGTATTCCTGTACTATTTAAGTGGCTCATTTAATCTTTTTTATGTGCCTCTTTTGTTTCCAATGGTGGCCATATATGTATATGTGAATATGGATAAAAATAAAAAAAGAATTGTTGGACATTCAATTACTGCCTCCCTGGCCATTTTAATCATATTGAGCGCTATCTGCCTATTCTCAATCTATAGCACCGACCAGGCAGGAGAGACGTCAGTAACAAAATACACCGATGGGGAGAACAGCTTCTATTGGACGTATTCTCATATTGATGGGAAATCTCAAAAGATATATGCCGACTTTAATATCTTAGGCAAACATCTGCAATACGAGTCAAAAATAAACAAACCTAGTTTTAATTATGAGTACATAACCTCGCATGAGTATGCAGCTTTAGTGGGAGATGAACCAGTGTCGAATGCAATGAAGGGACAGTTCATAATAATAGATCACGCAACTATGAACTCAGGCCTCCCAATTCAGATCCTAGATTCAAGGGCGGCCCTCATACCGATGTTGATGGAAATCAATTACTCAAGTAGTGCTGGAAAAATATATCAAGATTCGCATATCTCAATCTACAGATATGGTGATACTGGACTGGACTAATTTTTAACTACTTTTGGCGCGTTAAGACTACAACTGGCGTTAGAGCATAACTAGAAAGACGGAAGACCATACATCCTAACTTTGACACCTGACCCTCAAGTTTTCACTGGGTTCTAGAATTTGACACATCGTTTTGAGATGCTCGAAACCGCCCCGGGGCACCGTTCCCAGGGCGGCAACGGTCAGTTTCCGCCAGGAAACCTGCCAATATTGCTCGATTGAGAGCGTCGAAGTTGGAATAGTGCCGTTGTTTCCGACCGCCCTCGCTCCGAACGACCGTTAGTGTCAAATTTTGTAACGAGTTCGAGATGAATTTCGTTGACACGCTCTTGACTGGAGCGACGAAGAAGCGTGTCAAACTTATCATCAGTTGAGCGATGAATCCTAGAAGAAGAACACCGTACACGGCGTCATCCGACCACACTCTCAGCGGCCTCACCTCGATCTCGCTCTTCAGCGAATGGAACAGCTTCTCCACGGCGTCCTTGGAGCGGTAGATGCGAAGCGCTTCCTCGGCATCCATATCCCTCGACGAGGTCAGGCAGAAGCAGCCTTCCCGTCCGTCGATCACTTGGTCCAGCAGGAGGCGGAGCGCCTCCTGTTCGTCCATCGATGCCAGCTTGGTCTGGTAGTCGTAGCGGACATCGACCAGGGGATCGTTGATGCGGAACCGCTTCGGCAGCCGCTTCCCGTCGTCCAGACTGTCCTGTATCATCCGCGCCTCCGCCAGGAGGCGCTCCGCCTTGCGCCGCCTCGAAGCAAGATGCTCGTCCTTGAGCTTCTCGGAGAAGAAGTAGTAGTTGACGCGGGACGGGAACATGCGCTTGAGAGCATAGACGCCCTCGTCTATGCTCTCCCAGTCGTTCCGGTCGAACGACCGGAACACCTTGTCGTCGGCGATGTTGAGCTTCTTCGAGGTGAGGTAGTCGTTGCGGTCGAGGACGCTGCTCTCCAGGTTCCTCTTGTCGTTCGCTCCCTTGTCGAAGACGATCAATGAGCTGTCGTCCAGAACGTTCCTCACCTGATTGTAAGTGCTACGGAAGTGCTCCTCGTCGTTCATGTTGCCAGCCTCGACGGTCATGGCCATGGGAACGTTCACCGGCGGAGCGAGCTGCGCCACCCCCAGCGTCACCTGCTTCTTGTCCGGCCGATGGTCTCGTGAATAGCCGTACTTCGCCAGGGAGGCCATATCGCCGTAGTAAACGATGGACGTCCAGTCCATGAGGATGTCCGTTGTCTCGAGGTCCAACAGCTTCAGGACGCGGTCCTGAAGCTCGCGGACGATGCGTTCGCGGTTGCGACCGAGCGTCTCCACCGCCCGATACAGCGTCTTCACGTTGAATGGAGGCAGTTCGTAATGCTCTCCCACTTCCGTTCTGTTCATCCATTCGCCCGCTTGAAGAACGCTGAAGTTATCGCCCAGCTTGTAGGCGAACATTCCTCATACGGGAGGATTGATAGGAATGCCCTTGTCCTTGAGGGAGCCGATGATAGCATCCAAATCAAGTTGCTCGTACCGATCGTCGACCAGCAGCACGGTGCCGACGGAAAACGATTTATTCTCGTTCAGCGTGATATGACGTTCGTCCTTAGTTTTATTTGTTTTTGCAGAACTCAGACGAAGCTGAGGAACTCTGAATTCCTATCAGGACCAGCAATTATACGAGTCCGAAACAAGCTGCCCCCGTGTTAACTGTCAAGGTCCAGCAGAATCACTTTTACATTCATTTTTTGAACCCCTGCTAAGGTAGTTTTTAACAATAGATACAGTTATGATAAAATTGGCAATCATAGTACCTGCGGTTGATAAAGCGGCACCGACTATACCAAGGATGGGAATGAGCATGATGTTTAAGAGTATGTTGAATAGCGCGCACATGGCATGGATACGAAAGGAAACCTTTACCATGCCAATGCTTGCCAGTGTGGCACCTACTGCCCCATAAGATGCACTAATGGCATAACCCACCAAAAGAATCAGTAAGGGTACGTATGATGTGGAATATACATCGGTGAATACTAATGTAATGATGTATGGGCTAGCCACTGCCAATATGCTGGCGCTGACCGCGGACATAATTAAGCTCTTTTTCAATGTTGAAAAAAAGAGTCGCCTAACTCCTTTGACATCCCCCTTCCCATACAATGTTGCGGTCATCGGCGCCGTGACATACTGAATCGCGGTCGGAATCAGTGTCATTGTCTGAGCCAGCAAAACGGCAACGGCATATATCCCAACCTCCGATGGATCCAAGTAATAGCCTATAAAGAGATTGTCCATCTGAGTATTGAGAAATCCAATAGAATTTCCCAGAACGATGTAGAACCCGAATACAGTCGTTGCACGTAGAGCAGGGCCGTTCCACAGGGAAGCGAATGCGATGTGATTACGAATCAGGATGGGGCTCAGAAGACCAACAATCATCGTTGGCACCACGAGCCCTATGATTGCACCCATCACGCTCATGTCGAAGGATAGTACAAGAACCGCCGAGATAAGAACGACGGAAACATTCTGTACGATATTTAGGAACGCAAGGCGGCGCATTTTTCGGAAGCCATTTAATGTCCCGAGAACTGCTTTCTGGATTGCGATGAATGGGAAACAGATGGAGATGAGCTTAATCATGCCCTCCATTTCAGGGGTGTGAAAAATAGAGTTCGCAAGATGTGGCGCAAGCAGGAAAAGAACGAGCCCCATGGCTGTTCCAGTGATTATCGAACTGGTTAACCCAGAAGAGATATATTTATCGATTGTCAGTCGATCTTCTAAAAACTCTGCAACATACTTTGTAAGCGCCGAACCAATCCCGAAAGCGGCAAATTGCATCCCCAATAAATATATGGTGAATGCAAGAGTGTAAACTCCAAGTCCATCGGAACCCAGCTCTCTACCGATAATAGTCCTGAGAATAAAATGAACGAGCGATGCCATTGCGGTGCTGATGAAAGCCCATTTAATATCGCTCATGGTCTTGCCCTTAAGGCGCCTCAAGATGCCCCACATCCATGTTTTGACAGGAAATGCCAGAATGTGGCGTCGTGTTGGTAGTGATGCATCATTCTCAACCAGTGGCTCACCGACCTAATTCATCTCGGCTGTGGACAAACGTTATCCAGTTAATATAATTGGCCCTATTGAAATTCAATAGGTGGATATTGCCAGACCATATGGAGTTACTCAAAAAATTTTTGATGTCGACGTTTTAACTCCATCGACAGGTGTCGGTTTCATTCACCTCGCGGACTTTTTCTGGCGAGAATGTTAGGAATCGCCTTCGTATCTCTGGATATTTGTCAACACTAAGTAAAAGATGATTCATAGATGGCTTGTCCATGAAATAGGAGAAAGATATTCACTGGAGGTTCTAGAAGTGATAGCATGCCCAAGATTGGGCAACTAGAAGTCAATACAAGCGATATAATCTCTGTCGGAACACAGATACTCAAGTGTGGCATATTGAATGGCCGATGGTGAATCATAAATCAGTCATAATTAGCGGCATAGAAGATCAATGAATTCAACCGAATGCACCTGATAAAAACTGTCGACCACATCCTCACTTCGTTGAGATGCCATCTGATTGTAGAGAAGATATGAGAAATGAAGGAATGAAAAATGGAGAGCGAGATACATGTCTCCACATAATTAAGATACGCGTGCCACAGACGTGTACAATATCAGAGCCCGGGGGGAGACAATATGTCATGACCTCACTGAATGGCACAGTGCAACCTAGTAGCAAAAGGTTATCTAAAGATAAATAATGAAAAAAAATCCCGTTTTCGCCCGGCTTAGAACGCCACTACATATGCCACATTGAGAGTGAACACTGCCAGCAGTGGGACGATAGCCAGATTCATTGCTTTCCTCACCTTGGGCGAGTTTAGCTTGGATGAGGATATGAGTTCCTTCGAGGAGAGCAGAGTGATCAGCAGAATAGCTACTAGCACACCCCCTACGCCCAGCCCGATACCGGCTTCGATAGATATTGCACTAGATGCAAGGGTCGCAGTTATAGACATCGATAAGGTATAGAATGATCCCGATATATAATATTTATTCTAGAGATTTATGATTCAGAATAAGATCAAGTAGCCGAACGGGAGCAGCGAGAACAGGAAGAAGTTCAAGCAACCATGGATGAGCGTAACCAATGCCAGGCTCTTGGTGTGATGATATAAAACCCCCAAGATCAGCGAAATGCAGAACACATATACTATGTAAATATAAGACTCATAACCTGCGTGCATCACAGCAAAGGCTAAGGATGTTATCAGTATCGCACCGATTACACCAACGGACCCTTCCAGTCTCGTCTGAAGAATATAACGGAAGACCAGTTCTTCCCCGAGACCCACGAAGAACACCATCACGATGAAGAGAAGCGCCAAGCTGCCTGCGCTCAGGTCCGGCACCAGCCGAAGGTCGGACATATTCATGCTCAGGATCTCGAACTCGATGTTTGCGAGGACCAGGGCGAGAATTATCCCTGCCGGAAAATAGAGAGCTTTCCAACCAGAGAGCTTTGAGAGGGTGAACGACTGCTTGAAATTGCGCAAGCGGTCCCGAAACTTCATTGTATCGTCACGGACGAGCAGATAGCCGACAATGATTAGAGGAACATATGTCATCAGCATCCAATACAACGTCATCTCCGTGAACCGAGGCATTGCCAGGCTGAGGACCCTGAGCATCGACAACAGCATGAAAGCCTGCCAGACGAGGGAGTTCCTCTTAAGCAAAATCGGCACCATGATGCATATCAATATATTCAGGACATGCACGACGAGGCAATCTTCCCGATTCCCAACAAAAAGAAGCGCTTCTCCGACGATTATCAAGGCCATGGGCAGGACTATCGGAGCTACCACAGGAACTGTGGCGTTGAACTTGGAGAAGCCTATGGCCATAGCGGGCCACATCTGGATTAAAATATTAAGAATTTGCCCCGTGGTTCCTTTGGTTGCTTTCCAGGTTGCTTCGGGGGGCGACCAAAAAAGACACAATGGCTCACGAGTAAGGAATTAAATACTAATTAGCATGTCCTGAAGCATCTTGAAGGACGAGCTTAAGACCGAACTGAGGCGCTCCTGGGACCTAGCCGCAATAATCGGCATGTCCCTTCTGTTAGCCCTGTTCATCTACCTTATCCCAGACAATCCCGGTAGAATAGTTCTCGGTCTGCCGTTCATCTTGTTCTTCCCTGGCTATGCCCTGATCGCGACGCTGTTCCCGGAGAAGAAGTCGCTGGACCTCATCGAGCGCATCGCGCTATCTTTCGGGCTGAGCATCGCGGTGGCCCCGCTCATCGGCTTCGGCCTCAACTACACGCCCTTCGGCATAAGGCTCGAGCCTATACTGTGGTCCCTCATTGCGTTCAACATCGCCCTCTCTGCCCTGGGCATGTGGAGGAGATCGACCTCCAGCGAACCATTCCTGCCGTTCGTGCCAAAGGACCTTTGGGCCAAGGTCGGCAAGGAGTTCCACGGGGAGTCCAAGCTGGACAAGGCGCTGACCGTAATCCTCGTCATTGCCATCCTATCTTCGGTGATCTCCCTGGCATATGTCGTGGCGATGCCGAAGCAGGGGGAACAGTTCACCGAGTTCTATATACTAAACCGTGAGGGCAAGACGGTGAACTACCCCAACAACCTGACCGTGGGCGAGCCGGGCGAAGTGATCATCGGGATCGCCAATCACGAGGAAAGGTCCGTCAACTACACTATAGAAGTGTGGCTGGTCAATGCGACCTATGCGAACAACATCACCACAATCAACGAGCTTTACTTTGTGGAGAACATCTCCGTCGGTGTCCTGGAGCACATGCCGGCGAACACCGAAGGCAACTGGACGAAACAATGGGAACAGGACTACAACTTCACGGTCCCCTCCCCCGGCCAGTA
The DNA here is from genome assembly GCF_000308215.1 of Methanomassiliicoccus luminyensis B10. Lineage (NCBI taxonomy): Archaea > Methanobacteriati > Thermoplasmatota > Thermoplasmata > Methanomassiliicoccales > Methanomassiliicoccaceae > Methanomassiliicoccus > Methanomassiliicoccus luminyensis. The sequence goes on along the minus strand of NZ_CAJE01000011.1, from coordinate 48,909 downwards.
CAAAATCTGGTTTGTCCTGTTGAAAGATGGGCAACCATATGGCGGGAACAGCATGACGGATCTCGCCGGAGATGCAGCCGCGGTAGAGGCCTTCCTGAGCAGGATTTCGTCAAAGGACTACTTGACCCTGAACCTCAACCTGCGCGTGACCTGAGCCGCGACAGGCATTATTCTAATGGCGCAGAGCATGCCTCGACCTTTTAATATGGCCATGAACAATATCATCAGTCCATAGAGGAGTGGATTTCTTGCAGGGAGACATCAACGTCGTTACCGCCAAACCAGAGGACGTCAAGCTCATCAGGAAGCTATCCAAGATCAAGCACACAATAGTGGTGATGTCCGGAAAGGGCGGGGTGGGCAAGAGCACCGTCACCGTGAACCTGGCGGTCGGACTGGCCATGAGGGGCTTCGAGGTAGGCATACTGGACGCCGATATCCATGGCCCCAACATCCCCAAGATGCTGAAGATCGAGGACGCCCAGCTCGTCGCCGACGATGAGGGCATCTATCCGGCCATCGTCCCGCCGCACCTCAAGGTCATGTCCATGGCCTTCCTCTCGCCGAACCGGGACCAGCCCATCATCTGGCGCGGACCCATGAAGATGGGCGCCATCAGGAAGTTTATCGAGGATGTTTATTGGGGCGAGCTCGACTATCTCATCGTCGACCTGCCCCCCGGCACCGGGGACGAACCGCTCACCATCGCCCAGCTGATCCCCAGCGCCGACGGGTCCATCATCGTCACCACGCCTCAGGACGTGGCCCTCCTGGATTCCAGGAAGTCCGTGGTGTTCTCCGCGGACCTGAAGCTCCCGGTCATCGGGATCGTGGAGAACATGGCCGGGCTGGTGTGCCCTCACTGCAACAAGGAGATCGACCTCTTCAAGATAGGGGGCGGGGAAAAGGCCGCCAAGGAGCTGGACGTCCCATTCCTAGGCAGAGTGCCAATTGACCCCGATGTCGTCAACACCGGCGATGAGGGGCTGCCCATCGTTGCGGCGAACCCCGACTCCCCGGCCGCCAAGGCGTTCAACGGCATCATCGACAAGGTGGTTGAGTCCATCGAAGGCAACGGTGGAAAGAAGAAGGACTAAAGAAAACAGAGGGAGGGGTCGATGCCCCTCTTCCCATTTTTATTTCTTCCCCCAATCAGGTGAACAGCGCAAAGGGGAAGAGCAGCAAGAGGAACACGACCGCGTACATTGCCACGTCCCCCGTCTTTTTATTGGACCTTATTCTGGAGAACATCGTTGCAGGGACCGCCAGCCCCAGGAACGCCAGTGCCAGCCCGAACAGCAGCATGGTCCTCTCCGGCAGAGCGCCGATCCCTTGGATGGCCATCTCCGCGCCGTAGCTGACTATCGCCAGGCCCCCTATCGATACGACCGCTCCTATCGCCAGGATGCCCAGGGTCGATAATGAGAAGCCAAAGACCTCTTTCAGAAGGAATCTCCGGTCCCCTAGGTACAAGAGGAGCAGCATGGCCACAGATGCCGCCAGCAGCATCGCGCCGCCGATGGACATCGTGCTCTCCGTAAGGCCACCGAAGTCCGCGATAGAGGTACGGGCGGCTATCCCGATGACGAAGACGCCTATCGCACCAATGGCAAGAGCAACGACAGTGATGATGGTGAGGCCGAGGTTCTCCTTACCCACGAGGACCCTCGTGGAGAGGAGCCCCGCACCGATGAAGAACAGCTGCGCTGCAACACCGGCCATCCCAAAGCTTCTGACATGGCCGACATCAACGATGGTTATAGAAGTCGAGTAGTACGCGACGACCAGCGCCTCGAGGATGATCGCAAGCGCGACCAACATGGGAACCAGGTTTATGAATGTGGATACCAGTTTCTTGCCCTCGTAAAGCCGGGCCGGCAGGACCAGGAAGATGAGCGCGATCGAGCCGAGAACGAGGAGCTGGACGCCCGCCAGCATGATGTAGAACTCTCTTATGCCCCCTATCCCCTCCAGCTTCACGCTGTGCGCGTTGACGGCCAGGAAGGCGCCTTCTATTACTATGACCAAGGACAGGATCTTGGCAAGCAGGCCATAATCAAACTTCATCTTGATGCTAGGAAGCTGGGTCACGGCAGCGGCAATTATCCTTAGTGATATATATATCCTTAGACCCAAGAATTAAAGTCCCGCACTAAGGAATGCTGGCCGCTACGCGCCCCATAGATGGTCAGCCGGTTATGGAGCATTTGATCCATTGCTCACATCGCGGATGGCCGCGAAGCCTCGCCCGAAGCCACCCCCATAGCGTCTACGGCGGGAGCCTCGAACGATGCTTCCAGCACGTCGAGCATGCGTTCCGACGCATTCCCGTCCCCGAAGGGGTTCTTCCATCCCCGGGACGCCTTCAGCATCACGGTCGCCCCTCCCCGGATCCGTGACGGAGATGTACCCACCAGCACGTTGGAGCCGACCTCCAGCGTCTCCGGCCGCTCGGTGTTCTCCCGGAGCGTGACGCACGGCACACCAAGTATGCAGGTCTCCTCCTGCACCCCGCCGGAATCGGTCAGCACCAGCCGGGCGTTCGACTCCAGCTGCAGGAAGTCCAGGAACCCCCGCGGCTCGATGACCCTGATGGCGTCGGACCGCAGGCCGAACTCCTTCATCCGTCCCTGCGTTCGGGGGTGCATGGGGAACACCACCGGCAGGCCGGTGTCCCCGGACACCATTTCCATGCCCCGCAGCATACCCGATAGCCGGTCCTTGGAGTCCACGTTCTCGGCACGGTGCGCCGTCGCCAGAAGATACCCGTCCTTCTTGAGCCCCAGCTCCTCTAAGGCCTTCGCCTTCCGCCGGGCGATCTCTCTTGATTGGAACACCGAGTCGACGATGGTGTTCCCGGTGACATGGACACCTTTGACGATCCCCTCCTCCCGGAGGTAGTCCAGGGCCTGCACGGTCGGGGCGAACAGATAGTCGGAGATGTGGTCCGCGATCACCCTGTTGACCTCCTCGGGCATGGTGCGGTCGAAGGAGCGCAGGCCCGCCTCGACATGGCCGATCCTGATGCCCATCTTCGAGGCGGCCAGGGCGGACGCCATCACCGTGTTGGTATCGCCCTGCACCAGCACCACGTCCGGCCTCTCCTGCTGGAACACCTTCTCGGCACCGGCGAGAATCTTTCCGGTCTGAACGGCGTGAGAGCCGGAGCCGACCTCCAGGTTGTGCTTCGCCCCCGGGAGCTCAAGCTCCTCGAAGAACACTTTGTCCATCGAGTAGGAGTAGTGCTGCCCGGTGTGCAGAACGAAGAACTCCAGGCCCCTCTTCTGGCATTCCCGGACCACCGGGGCCATCTTGATGATCTCTGGCCTGGTGCCGAGGACGATCGCGACCTTCATCGGGCGGGGATGCCGGTACCCCTTTTTCTATCTTTTGAAATAATGGCTTTTCCGATAGGACGGCCAAAGATGAGACTCAGAGAGCCTCATATCGCTTATGCCAGCGTATCTCTCAAATCTTCCCAAAAGTGATAATACTAATTGGTGCCAATCGAACCAGAGTGAAGGCCTGGCACATACTCATGATATGCGCGCTGGTGGCGGCGGCCGTATTGGTCCCCCAGCCCGCGTCCGGAGCGTACAGCTACGAAGGCACGGTGGTGACGATCGGGGACTCCAACACCCGACCGAACAACCTGCAGCCCGATGATATGTGGCCGGGCATACTGTCCGGGAAGTTCGGCACCGACGTGATCAACAAGGGCATCCCGGCCCAGCCGACCGGCGACATGCTGGAGCGTTTCGATGAGGACGTCATCGACAACAGCGCGGCCATGGTCGTCATCATGGGGGGAACGAACGACATCGGCCGCGAGTACAACGCCCAGAACGTCAATGTCACCGGCATCGAGCACAATCTCCGCGAGATGTACGACGAGGCCCTGGACAACGGCATGGTGGTAATAGCGTGCACCATCCTGCCGAACGACACCTTCATGCCCTGGCAGCAGGCGATGGTCCGGGAGGTCAACGAATGGATCAAGGCCCAGGCCTCCGGACGGATTATCATCGCCGACGTCAACGCGGCCGTCAGGGACCCCTCCTCGCCGGACAACTTCGACCCGGCCTATGTCATCGGAGACGGGGTGCACCTGAGCAAGACGGGGCACCAGGTCGTGGCCAACACCGTCTACGCCGTCGCCCCCACCCACCTGGAGGAGAACAACATTCAGAAGCTGCCGGACTGGGTCCCCGGCGCCGACGACGTGGTCTCGGTGCTCGCCCCGGGCGGCAACTTCCTGCCGCTGCTGTTCGGCGGCATCGGCTTCGCGCTGATCGGGTTCCTGGCGGTGGAGGTCGTAAGGAACAACAGGCGGAAGCAATAGGGCCGGCGAGCGGGGGGCCGAGCTCGATGGCCCCATTGAAAAACGACGGAAAAAGAAGAGCGCAGCGGCCGGGGGGCGCACAGCCTCCGCGGCCGCGTCTGTCGGGACCGGTCCGCCTCACATCTGAGGCTGCTGCGCCTGGGGTGCCTGAGAGGCCTGATTGACCTTGAGGTCCTCCTTCATGGCCAGGTACTGCTCCCGCGTGATCTCGCCCCGCGCGTACCGCAGGTCCAGGACGTCCGACGTGCCGGCCGGCTCCGCTGCCTTCTTGGACTTTCCGTGGGGGATTATGCCGGACAGGCCCCCTTTCTTAAGCGTGGGGGCCGTCGCTTTGGGCGGGATGCCCGCGGGATTCCCGGTGATGAACAGGTACATCGCCAGCATGATCAGCATCATCATGATCGGCAGCATGTACATGGCGATGGTGGTCCACCATACCGCCTGCCGGAGGGATTCCAGCGTGCTCTTTAGCTCGGGGTTCGTGATGGTGTCCGGAACCCCCGTATCCGGCTTTATCACCGCGGCGAGGAGCACGAACACGACGAACAGAGCAACTATCAACGTCGTTACGATCCAAAATGCAGTCTTGCGGTCGGAGAGCATGTGACCAATCCGCCCCCTGATACAGTTATGGTATATTTCTTTTTTATCAGGCCAGAAATAATATCCAGAACATCCTAGGGCTCTCTGGCCACACCGGGGACGGCGCGCCATCCCGCGGCCCCTCAGCATCTCGCGAGGACAACATAATTATCATATCCCCGCGCCTATTCAGAACCGAGGAAGACGACATGAAGCTCTTAGTGACCGCGGAGGAGCCGGACCTGTACGCCCTGGTGGACGAGGAGTTCGGCCACAGTTCGTTCTTCGTGATATTCGATACGAACACCGGCAATTGGGAGGCGTTCCCCAACCAGGCGCCGCAGGCCGGGGTCGGCGCCGGCATCTTCGCCGCCGAGCAGGCCATCAAGCTGGGGCCCGAGGTGGTCCTGACCGGATACATCGGACCACATGGCCAGAAGAAGCTGGAGTCCGCGGGCATCAAGATCATCCAGGACGAGGAGGGCACCGTGGCCTCGGCGATAGAGAAGTGGATGAAGAAGAACCCTTCTCAGTGCAAGGCCTCGGCCGCCCCGGCCAGGACGGCCCCGCCGGAGTGATCACTTCAGATTTATCTCCAGCGGGATCCTGTTGCGCAGGGTGTCCACCACCGGAGATACTTTCTGGGCGTAGCGGAGCAGCTCCTCCGCCTGGGCCCGGGAGGCGTCGCTCTTCAGGTCCACCTCTACCCGCACGTCCTGGAAGCCCGGACGGACCTCCTGGGACAGCCCGAGGAAGCCGTGGAGATCCACGTCCCCCTCCATGGAAATGGACAGCTTCTCGATGTTTATCCCCCTTGTAGCCGCGTGGTACACTATCGACACCGAGAGCGATGACGCCAGGGCGTGCATCAGCATGGTGACGGCGTTGGGGGCCTCGTCGCTGCCCATCAGCACGCTGGGCTGATCGGAGGGCACCACGAACGGCTCGTCCCGCACCATGACCTCGGACCCTCCCACGGTCCTCTCGATGACGGTCCGGTTACGGGCCCCGCCCACCCACTCGTTCACCGCGTGGAAGGTGAACTCCGCGAGGTCGGGGTTTTTGTTGATCGCCTCGACGGTCGCCTCGAGCTTCTGAACGTCCACGCCATTCACCAGCTTAGCTTTCTCTTCCTGGATAGTGTCCATGTCGCACCCCTTCTCCCAGACCCATTCGTATTAAATTCGACTTTATTGTTATCTCCATCGATATTTAACTTTAACTTAATCGAACGGGCTCCTCCGGAGCAGTGGCTCAACGTGCAGGACGTTCAGGCACGCCGGTGGCCTCGGCCACGAACCAATAATGTGGTAGCGGTGATTCCTGCCGTAATCAGAAGGGGGCGCCCGGATGGTACGGCAATCATCGTGAACGAAAAAGCTCGCATCGACAGTATTTTCCGCGTCTAGAACTGTCAGAACAGTACAGCCAGTACAATAAGGATTTCGAAGCCACCGAAGGCCCCTCCACGACAAATGCCGTAAACCGGGAACGACGAATGAACAGATATGTCCCTTAACACCCTGACAAATGACTATTGTGCAATTATTTCCGAGAATCGAACTTGAATCGCTGAAAATCGACAATAATCGTAGCGCAATTGCTATGTTTTAATATAACCTGTTTGCAATGCATCCGGCATGCGGGGTATGTCCGCTAGAGATGAATGGAAGAATGCCCGGGGGGAGTCCTGCAACGGCCCCGCGAATTTTCCGGGACGACATTCCGACACAGTGCATGATGAAAGGAACGAGGGGGTGAGCGGGTGAGCAACGGCAACGGGAAGAACGGCAAGAGCAGGACCATCCTGCTGTCCACCGACGGATCGGTGCCCGCGCTGGCCGCCACGGTCAGGGCTGTGCAGATCGCCAAGGAGCGCAGCGCCACCCTGGTGATCGTGAACGTCCAGGAGACCACCCCTCGGGTGAACATAGAGGAGATGTCGGAGGATACCGCCCTGGGACGGCCGTACCCCGGCAACGGGGTCGACTACGCCGTGGACCTGGCGGCCGCCAGCAGCGTGCCCACCAGGACCGTGGTCCGCGAGGGCCCTGTCACCGGCGTCATCCTCCGCGTGGCGGAGGAGGTCGGGGCGGAACTCATCGTCCTGGGCACCTCGTCGCTCAAGGGCATGAACCGGTTCTACCTCGGCAGCGTGGCCAAGTCGGTGGTCGCCCAGGCCCCGGTGTCGGTGGAAGTGGTCAAGCCGACCCCCCAGGAGGTGCAGTACGCCGTCAGCCTGGTGAAGCAGATCCAGGAGGAGGAGCCGACCCAGAAGGCCCTGAACGTCATCCTCAAGAAGAGGCAGTTCAGGGTCGGCGTGTACCTGTTCTCCATCTACATCGTGGGGTACGCTATCTTCACCATCCTGGGCTCGTACTTCCGGCCCTTCTTCGGCTCGCTCATAGGAGGGATAAATGTCGGAACGGCCATGGGGATCGTGCTGATCATCGTCACCATAGTCATGGCCGTCGCGTTCAACTGGTACGCTAACCGCGCCGAGAGCAGGGAGGCCTGAGCATGGCGGAGCTACATCCTCTCTCCCTGGCGATCTTCGTGATAATCACCGTGGTGACGATCGCGATATCGATATACGCGTCCCGCAGGGTCCGCACTGCCGGGCACTACTACGTGGCCGGGGGCGGGGTCAAGTACCTCGTCAACGGCGTCGCCATCGCCGGCGACTACCTGTCAGCGGCATCGTTCCTGGGCGTCGCGGGCATGATCGCGTTCTCCGGCTATGACGGCTTCGTCTACGCCATCGGCTTCCTGGCCGGCTGGGTGGTGGCGCTGTTCCTGGTCGCCGAACCGCTGAGGGCCATAGGCAAGTACACCTTAGCCGACGCGCTCACCAGCAAGTTCAAGAGCAAGAAGATCCGCCTGGTCGCGGCCATATCCACCCTGGTGGTCTCGATATTCTACCTGATCCCCCAGATGGTCGGCTCCGGCTCCATCGTCGGGCCCCTCATCGGTCTGGACTACGAGCTCGGCGTTGTCATCATCGGCGGGCTGGTGGTGTTCATCGTCGCCACCGCGGGCATGGTCAGCACGACCTGGGTGCAGTTCATCAAGGGAGCCCTGCTGATGATCGCCGTCATCGGCCTCACCATCGGCGTCCTGGTGGTCTCCGGCATGGGGCCCCTCGAGCTGATCAGCCACGTCACCCAGAGCGACGCGCTCACCCTGCCTGGCGGCAATGTCGTCACCGGAGATGTGTTCATGTCACCCGGGCTGAAGTACCTTGATCCGCTGGACTTCGTGTCGCTGTGCATGGCGCTCATCCTGGGGACGGCCGCTCTGCCGCACATCCTGATCAGGTACTTCACCGTCCCGAAGCCTTCGGACGCCAGGAAGTCGACGGTGGTCTCGATGGTGGTCATCGGCACGTTCTACATGCTGATCCTGTTCCTGGGCCTGGGAGCGATATACTTCTTCCAGACCGGGGCGCCCACCATCAACCCCGCGGACGCCAACCTGTCGGCGCCGCTGCTGGCCAGGCACATCGGGGGAGAGGCGTTCTACGCCATCATCTCCTCGATAGCGTTCGCCACCATCCTGGGCACCGTCGCCGGCCTCATCATGGCCTCGGCGGGCGCGATCGCGCACGATATCTACAGTGAAGTGCTGGGCCGGAACCCGGACGAGAAGAAGAAGCTGTACATCTCGAAGATCACTGCCATATCGGTCGGCATCATAGCCATCATCCTGGGCATCCTGAGCAAGGGCCAGAACGTGGCGTTCCTGGTCGGTCTGGCGTTCGCCATAGCGGCGTCCGCCAACCTTCCGGCGCTGCTGTGCGTCCTGTTCTGGAAGAAGACCTCCGAGAAGGGCATCGTGTACGGCATGCTGTCCGGGCTGATAGCGGCGGTCCTGCTGATCGTCCTGTCCCCTACCATAATGGGGGGCGACGCGATCTTCCCCCTGAACAACCCGGGCATCGTGTCGATCCCCCTGGGGTTCGCGGTGACGATAGGGGTGTCGCTCCTGGAGAACAGGGCCACCGCCAAGCACGTCGTCGCCGAGGAGCAGGCCGGCTGACCGGGCCTCCCACCCGACAAAACCTTTTCCACCTTTCTTTTTCTGTTCTTCGCAAGCGAGCGTTCTCGGGAATCGCGGGATCATCCAGGCGCTATCGGTAAATCATAGTTTACTGATACTTAAATACTATAGGTAAACTACAATTAACCTAAAATTTAAATATGCTCGGTAAACTACAGTTTACCTATATGGAGAACAAGGATGCTTTGGTTCAGGCATTCATCCGGAAGAGCATATTGCATGCCCCGGACCGCTTCAAAAGCTACATCTACAACGAAGCCGGGAAGCCATACCACCGGAGGTTCGCCTACGATCGCTACGATAAGTATGCCAACGACTTCCGGGAAGGGTCCTCCGCCAACAGGTTCATCATCGCCCCGGGGTTGCGCGGTACCGGAAAAACGACCATCGTGGGGCAGCTATACAACGATCTCCTGCGCAAGGGGGTTGATGAGGAGCGCATGCTGTATGTCTCCATGGACGAGGCGATGGGGACCCTTGGGTGCACCATTACGGACATCGTTCGGGGCTACGAGCAGTTCCTCTCCATGAACATTGAGATGCTGGTGGAGAGAAATGAGCGCATCTACCTGTTCATCGACGAGGCGCATCACGATCCGGACTGGTCCCTGAGATTGAAGGTCGTGTACGACCGGTCCAGGAACGTGTTCATCTTTGTGACCGGCTCCTCGGCGATAGCTCTGACATTCAATGCGGACGTGGCCAGAAGGGCGACGGTGGTGGATCTCCTCCCCATGAGCTACCCAGAATACAACCTGCTGAAAGATTATGTCCAGCCACCGTCCGGCATGAGCGAGAGACTGGCAAGCGCGCTCTATGCGTCCTCGAGCGCCAGGGAGGCATACGACAGGCTTGCTGAGGCTAAGCCTCCGGTAAATGAATATCTCATAAAGGTCGGGCTGATGCAACTGAATGAGTATCTGAAGCTCGGCTCCTTGCCCTTTGCCATCCCTATGAAGGAAGAACGGGAGGTCTACGACAGCGTATCATCGATGATAGAGAAAGTGATCTACAAAGACCTCGGGACCATAGGGAAGTTCGACCGTGGCACTCAGCTAAAGATCATGAACCTCCTGACCCTGCTGGCCATCAACGACAGGACCAACCTCAATAAGCTGACATCGGACCTGGGGCTGTCGAGGCCGACGCTCATAGAATGCATCGATGCATTGGAGAAGGCAGGCCTCATCCTCAGAGTATGGCCACACGGCTCGAGCTCGGCGCATATAAGGAAGACCCCGAAGTACAAGTTCGCCGCCCCGGTGATCAGAGCGACGATGCTATGGAGAGTTGGAGAGCTGAGCACCCACGAGATGTACGGAGCCCTCCTCGAGGATGTCGTGGCCATGTACCTTCACCGGGCCGTGGCGTCCGATCAGATACGCGGCTTCGAGTTCGATCCAGATGACAACAGCGCGGACTTCATCGTGACGGCCAGGGACGGCTCGCAAATTGTCATAGAGGCCGGGTACGGCCATAAGGACACCGAGCAGGTCCGCAACAGCATGGCCCACTGCAACGCCAAATACTGCATAGTGATCTCGAATGACCTGCTGGAGCTAAGGGACGAAAAGATACTGGTGGTGTCAAGGGAGCTGTTCCTGCTGTCCTGATCTCACCGCACGTCGGAGGTCTGCTCCCTCATGTCCCTCTTCCGCCTGTCGATCTCCTTCTTCAGGTCCTCGATGGCCCTCTCCACCTCGACCTTCTCATCCTCCAGACCCTCCAGCTCGTCCTCAAGGTCGGCGACCTCGTCCTCGGGCTTCCTTGCCATCGGCGGGTAAAAGGGGTCCCAGGGAGCGTACCCGGGGTAGAACACCTCGGGGCCGGGCCATCGCCGGGGGTCGTTCCACGGTCCCCACCATGGGGCGCCCATCGGTCCTCCGTACCTGCTGCGCCTTCTCCGCCTGTCATCAGGTGCCATCGTTCTCGCCTCGTACCGACTTGGGAACGGGGGGCAGAAATAAACATCGATTCGCGGGACTTCAAGAACGACGAGCTCGGCAGATACGGGCAAGCTCGGTACCGCTCGGTCCCCCCCCCCGGCACATCGCGGTGCATCGTTCGAAGGGAGCGCCGATGTTCGGCCTGGAAACCAAAGAGAGGACCGTCCAGTTCCGCGAGGGCCTAAGGTCAAGGCCGTGAAACACCACGGGAATACATGGCACGGATACGGCACGGGGTCGAGCGCCCGCAGCACTCGCCAGGCGAAAATGAATTAACCTCTACTTCATTTCGGTACCATGGACCGGAGCGATAAGTCCCTCGTTCTGCTGGCGGTGGCCATTGCCTTCGCCATCCCCTTGATAATCGTATTGTACCTGTGGACCGCCGGGGAGGATCCCACGGACGTCCTGCTGCAGGCCGTGTTCCTGTTCATCATGGTGCCGATCATCGTGATGGGGGGATACATGTGGGCCACCGGGAAGGGGGCGATGCTCCTGGCCGGCTACAACACCTCGCCCAAGGCGGTCCGCGACCTGTACGACTCCAAGGGTTTGTCCCGGTTCATCGGCATGGTGATGACGGTGTCCATGATCTTCATGCTGCTGGGCCTGGAGGCCATGCTCCTGCTGAACGAGATGCTGCCGTTCTGGGTGCTGTTCATCATCAGCCTGGTGGTCCTGTTCGCCGGCCTCGTCTACGCCAACACCGGCGGCCGGTTCCTGAAGGAGGGCGTGGCGCCCCAGGACGTGCGGGCAACGGCGGCGGAGGAGGCCAAGAGGACCAAGGGCAGGTCGATGAAGCTCACCGTCCTGGGCATTGCGGTCACCGCGGTCATCCTCATCGGGGTGTTCCTGCTGGCGGGCGCCGGGAGCGTGACCGCGGCGCTGACGGACGACAGTCTCAGGGTGGAAGCGCCCATGGTGGACGAAACGATCCAGCTGGACGGCGTCAGCGTGGAGTGGCGGAGCAGCTTCGACGCGGGGCGCCGGGTCGGGGGCTTCGGCGGGAATGAGGTGTCCAGCGGCAACTTCCAGAACGATGAGTTCGGGCGGTACACCCTGGCGGCCTACAACTCCGTCTCCGGGCACATCGTGGTGCACTACTCCGGCGGGGTGCTGGTGTTCAACCTGGACAGCCAGAAAAAGACCGAGCAGATGTACGACGATCTCCGGGAGATGCTGGCGAACCTGAACGATTGAGCGGCGCTCCAAGGGGCGGTCAGATAAGTTCGTACTTCATGTCGGCCAGCTCAGGGAACCGGGGCTCCTTGCGATAGTCCATGGCAAAGGCGAACATCTGCTTTACGTTGTTCGGGACGTTGATCTCGGAAAAGATCTTGGCAGACCTGCCCCTTCTCACCTGGTATTCATGAGCGAAACCGCGGGATATCGTTGTTACGCCGCTGAAGTCCACGATGATCCGGGGCTCCTCGCGAAGTTCAAGGGCATCGATGAAGTCTGAAGCGAACTCGCGGAATGCCAGATTGACGGAAATAACATCGGCGATCTTTACCTCATAAGCATCCTTGGACATCTTGCTCACAGCCTGGCAGGGAGCCTGATGCTTATCAGGGTCCCGTGCAGTTTCATTGATTCTCTCATAATAAAACCTTTGGGCCCATGTTGGTCAAAATGCATGATGGCCTGCCCAGACACCAGCAGAACGTTCGCGTTGAAATCTCCAATCAGCGTTGAAATGCTTCCGCTTAGACCGAAACCTCTTCCAGCTTCTTTTCTTGAAGATAGTCCGTTGACCGCTGCGTTCAGAGCGCTCCCGTCCTCCAGCATCATGCCGGCATTTCTTAAACTGCCCCCTATCGTAATGCCATCGTCAATTATGCCAAGCTCTATATTTCTCGAGGGGGAGAGATGCTGAGCCATTACCATGGCGTTATCGAACCGTGAGTGCAAATAGATGTTATTGGTAAGCTCGTCGACCATAACACGGAATTTTTCCATATTGCCGTATGTGCCGCACATATCGCAGATCCGCTGAAAGAAGGGATTGAAGTGCGAGCTACTTCTTGGCAGGACCACAAAGGGAGCCTGCGGTTCATAGTTCACACATCCTGCGGAAGAGCCCAATGTCAACTGCACGATCTTCGATAGTTGGGCCTCCAGTGGCCCTATCAATTTCATTGGGGGAACATTACTCTTCACGAAGACGAGCAATGGCAATAAGCAAGTCGGTCGGAGATGCGCTGCATTTTCCAGGTCGATCTTTTGTGCAGACTGGCACTTCTCGACAATAGCGTTGTACATCATATACTGGCCGAGCAGGTCCGGCAGGTTGTCTTGTTGCATGCGCTCGGATTGATGCCCTCATCATTCTGAGCACCCGTTACATTTAGCATACGAAAGAGAGATCCCACAAAGAGATAGGGTGGCTCAGGACCATCATAAAATGAATTTTACCGGAACGGCGGGCCCAGGACGGCCACCACGTCGGCCACGCGGTCCACCGTCTCCACGAAGCTGAGCGGCTCGTCGTCCTCGGCCCAGTCGATGGACACCCTGGACGGGTCGAAGCCCAGCCTCTGCACCTGCTCCTTGAGCCGGGCCTCCCCGAAGCTCACTTCCTTGGAGTAGGGGCAGGAGCCGCAGTGCCCGCCGAGAACGAGCACGCTGTCGGCGCCTCGGTCCAGGGCCATGGCCACCCAATCGGGATTGACCAGCCCGGAGCAGGGCACCGGGATAACCCTGTAGTCGTCGACCCGATCGGCCAGCTTCTTCAGCCCTTCAAGGTCGCGGCCGTAGTAGTTCCGCCAGGAGCAGGCCATCACCAGGACCCTCTGCTCCCCGGTCAGCTCGTCGACCGCGCTCTGTATCCGGCCCTTGATCTCGGTGACCTCTTTGCCGTCGAACTCCTTGCCGCATCCGGTCTTGCATCCGGGCAACTTGATCATCGATTGGTGCACCATCTCGTCTTGCCTCCTGCCCGGTAGGCGCGGGCACAACCACCCGGGAGCCCATGATATAAAGTATTAGCGCAAGGACAGGAGGGAGAAGCAGGGGCGCCATTCCAGATGGCATGGCCAGCCGTCCTTTCGGCATATTTTGGACGAAGGGGAGCGGCTTTCGGAACGGTGAACCGTAAGCCTGTCTTTGTATGTTCTGCCCCAATTTTTATCCGGTTACTCTGGATCAAAATCCAGAGGACGATCCGTCCAGAGTCCCTTAAGTCTAGATGTAGCGGAAAGTCACATGTGCACGATGCGCTCACAGGAAGCTTGGGTGGAACGTTATCGACAATCATGAATATGGCGATCATCCGCATGATCCATTCCTGATTCTCTTGGATGAAAGCGGGGACCTTGGGAGTTCCCCCAACAGCTCGCGGCATTTTGTCGTCGCTGCTATGGCCGTCCCGGGATCGATCAACTTTGACCGTTTGACCAAGAACGCTCGCAAGAAGTTGGGTAAAAAAGAGGGCATGGGGGAGCTGAAGTTCAACAGATCGCTTGATCTGACCAAGAGATTCATACTGGAAGGCGTAGCACAGTCGGATTGTCAAATCGCTTGGGCATCATATGAAAAGAGCAGATTGCCTTCAGCATTGCTGACGGACAAACATAAAATGTACATGATGGCCTGCGAAAGCGTGTTTCCTGAATTATTCAGGCGAGTGCTGGCTCGAAGAGTGCATATCGTCATGGACAGATACTTCTCGAAGAGATGGGAGTGCGATATATTGAATGAGCACGTCGGCTCCTTGCTCAATGAATACCATACGGGGAACTTCATCCCGAAATTTCAGGTGAGCCAGCTCAATTCCGAATCCAGGAAGGAACTGCAGGTGCATGATTTCGTTGTCGGAGCGATATTTCAACATGTCGAGAGAGGCGTGGACAAGTATATCGACATCATAAAGAACAACATCGTTTACAGTCGATCATTATAATAAAAATAGCAGCCCCCAGGGGGAGTCTTGCAGCGACCACCATACGGTAATCTGTACCCCCCGGGACTTACCTGCTAGAAACCACTACACATTTGGAAATATTAAATGTTTCCACTAATGTGATGATATCCTCACTCCGACCACTTGGAGGCCAGCTCGTCCCTGCCGTGGTACAGCGCGGAGGTCATGCGCTCCTCTTCCTCCGGCGCCCGCAGGGGGTTGGGCCCGAGGTCCTCCACCTTGCGAGCGAAGTCATCCACCACGGCGCGGAAGCGGTATGGCTCGTCGGGGTCGACCCACTCCACCTGGAACCTCTCGGTGTCGAAGCCCAGCTGCTCCAGCACGCGGGTGAGCAGGGCCATCCGGTTCCTGGTGCGGACGTTCCCTCCCTGATAGTGGCAGGAGCGCTCCTTCCCGCCCAGCACCATGACCCCGTCGACACCGCGGGACAGCGCCCTGAGCACCCATTCCGGGTCCACCCTGGCGGAGCAGGGGGTCCTGATAAGCCGGAAGGAAGCACCGACCTGCAGGCGTTTCAGCCCGGCCAGGTCGGCGGCGGGGTAGGAGCACCAGTGGCAGGCGAACACGATGATGGCGGGGAACCTCTCTTTAGTCTCCAGGAGCCCCTTGGCATACTCGTCGATCTGGGCGATGATCTCCTCGTTGGAGAACCCCTCCATGTTCATGGCGCCGGAGGGGCAGGCGGCCACGCACGCGCCGCAGGCCTTGCATTCGGCCCGGTCCACCACCGCCACCCGGTGGTTCGGGGAGGGGGTGTCTTCCTTGAACGATATGGCCCCCTGGCGGCAGGTGGAGGCGCAGATGCCGCACCCGGAGCACAGCTCCTCCCTGACCGCGGCGGTGGAGCCCTGGGCGGACGGCCGCATCATCCTGGAGCGGGCGACCGACATGGCCAGCATGTCCTTGGCCTTGGCGGTGGCATCCCTCTTGTCAGCGGAGTGGATCCACGCCACCTGCTCCCGGAGATTGGCCATCTCCACCATGTACGGGTTGATGCCGGCCTCCTCGGCCACCAGCCTGAACTCGTCAAGGTACAGCCGGGGAGAGCAGGCCGCCACCACGATGCGGTCCAAGTGCTTCTCGCTGATGGCCTTGGCGATCCTCTTGGAGGCGCCGGGGGAGCAGGCCAGCTTGTCCAGCTCCACATGCGCCACGCCCTCCAGTCCCTTGGCGTACTCTCTGACGCTCTCGAAACTGATGAGGCCGCTGATGGTCTCGCCGCAGTCGCACAGGAACACACCGATCCGGGGGGCTTTCTCGTCCGCCATGTTGGTACCGCCTTGTCGCTCTGAATGTCCAGATAACGCCGGTCAATTAAAACATATTCCCGAAAGGGACTGGGAGGACGAAAGAAAATGGAGACGGGCTGCGAATTCCGGGGAAGGGGCGACGATGTCGACATGCTGAGCCGACGGGGCGCGCCTCACTTGAGCCTGAAGGTCCTCGGGGCGTACCGATGCACCAGGAACAGCGCTATGGCCATGTACGCCACCGTCAGGGCGATGACCACCAGGGTGAAGTACGACGGGGGGCTGTCGATCTGGAGGCTGAGGAAGCAGGCCATGTACACCACGACGTTGATGGCCTGGAAGAAGGGGTTCCTCATCCCCAGGTCGGCGGTGTACGGCTGGAACACGTAGTACAGGAAGAGGTAGTGGACCGAGAAGAACATCGCGAGCGACAGTATGGCCAGCGCGAACGAGGCTATGCCCAGCAGGGGCCACTCCCACCCGAACAGGAACTGCGTGGCCACCACCGCGGCGACGATGGCAGCGGCAATGACCAGGTTCAGCCTGGTGATCATCCTCAGCCGCACCGTGAAGTTCGACAGGACGGCGTCCTTCTGGCGATAGAAGGGGTAGCGGAGCAGCGCCAGGTCGCAATTGTAGAACATCGCCCGGGTGGCCCGCTCCCCGATGGAGGCCATGTACATGACGAACACGAACGCCGGCAGGATCTGGCGGGGCTCCACCACGATGCGGGCCTCGTCCGCCGGCATCAGCAAGTACACGACCACGGCAACGGCGAAGAACGCCCCCACCACGGCCAGGCGGAGGAGCACCGGGTTGGTGAGCTGGCGCTTGTGGCGGTCATAGAAGATGGCGTTGAGGAAGGCGTAGCCGTGCAGCTTGTCGTACCGGTGGGACTTCAGCGATTCGCTGGAGAAATCGGTCTCCTTCAGCTTTACGTTGGCAAAGCGGGCCTCGCCCATCACCTTGTCCGGGTCGACGGTGAAGTCCATCCCCTTGATGGTGTCGATGGCGATCTCCGGGTATTTCTGATACCTCAGTATGTACCGTCCAGCCAGCACCCCGCCGATGGCGAAGGGGATGATGGCCAGAGGGTTGGTGAGCACCTCGCCGAGCGGGAGGGGCGACCCCAGGAACAGCGGCAGGTAGGCAGCGGCCAGGGCAAGCACCCCGAGCGCGCTGACCAGCTTCAGGTTCTTGCTCAGGATGAAGCCGGTCCGGGAGTACACGTACATGTTGAACGCCTCGCCCATCAGGCGGGCGCCGGCGATGAGGACGGCCAGCACGGCGCCCCCTGACAGGGTCCCGCCCAGCAGGGCCGCGGAGACCGGCAGCAGGACGATGAAGCACAGGAAGTCGGAGAGGCACTTGAACAGCGCCACCGACGAAAGGTATTGCTTGGGGTCCATGTGCATGAGCTGGACCAGCATGAACTTCTCCCGCTTCGGCTCGAACACCGCCGGGGAGATCAGGGGGCTAGCCACGATGCTGAGGACCAGAACGATGTGGACGAACGCGTCCATCACCGGCATGCCGGCGGCCTCGGGGTCGACGAAGGTGATGGGGAGAGCGACGGCGAAGAGGATGTAGCCGCCGGCGACCATGAACTTGACGAGGCCTTTGTATATGCCCATGAGGGCGGCCACGAACTTCTTCAGCCCGTCCCGGGCGTAGACGCTGTCGGGCACCAGCGACCTGATGCCAGGTATCTTCTGCAAGTAATATAGGAAGTGGTTGGCGGAGACGTACGCCATGATGGTGAACGCCGTTATGGGAGCGCGGAGGTTCATGGCGAACTCTCTTCCTTGAGCATCTCGATGATGCCTTCCTCGAAGCCGGGGCGGCCGATCATGGAATGGTCGGTCTGCTCCAGCCAGCCGTGGTTCAGCAGCACGATCTCGTCGCACAGGTCCACGGCGAGCTGGAGGATGTGCGTGGAGAAGATCAAGATATGGTCCTGGCGCATGCCCCTCAGCATCTTCTTCATCTCCAGCTGGACCACCACGTCCAGGGAGGTGAGCGGCTCGTCCAGCAGGATGACGGGCGGCTTGGAGATCATGAAGCACAGCATCTGCAGCTTGTTCTTCATGCCGTGGGAGTACCCTTTGATGAGGCGGTCGCGGTCGTCGGGGGCCAGCTGTATCTGGTCGAAGTAGTCGTCCAGGGAGCGGTTGGTGTGGATGCGCTCCTTGTTGATGTCCATGTAGAACTTCAGGAACTCGCGGCCGGTGAGGAACTCCGGGAGAATCGGCTGGGTGAACACGTACCCGATGTCCTCGGGCTTGACCTTGTCGCACCTTCCCTCCGTGACGAGGAAGGCTTCCCCGCCGTCCGGGCGGACCTCCCCGCTCAGGCAGTTGAACAGGGTGGTCTTGCCGGCGCCGTTGCGGCCCAGCAGGCCGTAGATCTTGCCCTGCTCGAAGGTGAAGTCGATGCCCCCAAGGACGTGCTTATCGCCGAACGATTTGGTGAGGCCGCGGAGCTGCAATTGCATGGTTTTCGGGCAACAAAGCGTTCTTTGCTATTTATATCAATCCAACGGGGCCCACGCGGCGACCTCGGCCGGGGCGCTTGACGCGGGTTGTCGCAAAAAGAAAATGAGAGCGGAGCTCTCGTTCAGGCCTTCCACAGCTCGTGGATGTTGCACAGCTCTCTGACCGTCCTCACGTCCCCGGCCTTCACCGGGAACTCCGCCTGCGGCGCCATGCCCGGCTTGAGCTGAGCCTTGTAGATCTTGTCATCAGTGAAGACCTCGATCCACTCGATGTAGTGCTTCTCCTCCATGGGGTGGGGCACGCTCCCGATCTTCACCAGGATGCCGTTGGCGGTGCTCTCCACGACAGGCACGTGCTTCTCCTTGGAAGCGTCCACGGTGTTCTCCGCCAGCTTCCGCATGGGCTGCCCGTGGCATACCAGCTCCGCGTCCTTGGAGTCCACTACCTCCACGCTGCTCCCGCACACCTTGCACTTGTACACTTCATACAGTTCGGACATGTACTTTCCTTCCTCCCTCAATGCTCTTCTGCCTTTTCATGGAAATAAGACTTCGGACGATGGAGCGATCATTCCTCGCCCAGCTCTTCGACCTCTTCTCGGCCGTGCTCGAACTCCTCCTTCTGCTCGGGGTCCAGGCGCTTCAGCAGCTCGGTGAGCTCGCCCACGTGGGTCTTCTCCTCGCCGGCAATGTCGAGCAAGACCTTCTTCACGAGAGGGTCCTTGGACTGGGCGGCCAGCTGTTCATAGAGATCTATCGCGTCGAACTCTCCGATGATGGCCGCGCGGATGGCCTCACGTTCGAGGACCGCCTGTTCCAGGCTCTCGATGTCCCCCGGGATCTTTGACAGCATTTTCTTTCCTCGCCTGCACATAGTTGAGGAGAGATAAAAGAAATGTCCCTAACAGGATCGCGTCAACGAGGCATCAGAGGACCTCCACCTGCACCCCGGGCCCGACAGGCTGGTGAAGCCTGATGCGGACGGTCAGGACGGAATCCCTGAGCTCGGCGAAGGCAGTGCTCGGGTCCACGGGGTACGGCAGGGCGTAGCAGCGTGACATGGGGCCGGAGCCCTCGGCCTTGAAGTTGAGGAACAACGAAGTGTCCAGCGCTTCCACCCGGAGATCCTCCTTCCTCACCATCGGCAGGTGCTGCTCGAAGATAAGCTCGGTCCGATCCTCGGACAGCCGGGTGCGGTGTTCCGGAACAAGGTAATATGTCGAGGGTGTGGCCATCGGTCAGCTCCCATAAGGTGGATGGATTAAATAGGGCATCACTCGATATTTATATGTTCGGCGAGGTCCTCATTAAATGAATGCCGAATACATCCTCGTTACTGACTCGGATGCGGCAAGGTGCATGAAATCGCCTTACGTTCAGAGAAAATATCTTTTTCGAAGTGGAGCCATGGGGCAGTTCGACAGTTGATCTGGGGACCATGCCGGTCCGTTCCATGGCCCTGGTCAGCATTCAGGGGGCGACAGGGGCCCGATCAGATCTCAATAGCTGAGGTCATGTTCGTTTACATTCCTTAATCACCTAATCTGCAAGTATATCATCACGGTCGCAACATTTGATCAAAGCTTCTGAGCTTAGTTCAGATCCATAGCTCACAATTTCTGAAGATTGTTTGAACTCAGACCTGATGTGCTGGAGATATGATCTCCAGAAAGCCCAAACAGTGCTCACCCTTTAATCAGATTTTGACGTTAGTTACTCACCGCAGGTGCTTTTCGAATATACTCGGTACTGTCGATCTGTTCCAACATGAACCAAGCCAAATCAGCACGTGACAGTTTTGAACCGAGAGCGTCTTTGCCAAGATATCCAGCGCGAACATGCTTTGACAGCGGCTTATTTGTCAAGAGTGACGCTATCCTCACGAGAGTCCAGTCGCTGTTTGAATCACGAACCAACTGACTATACTTGACTATTTGTTCGTAAGTCGTTGGCCTGCCCCGTTTAATCATGTCCCTCCTCATCTTAAAACGGAAGCCATCTCGGTCAAGCAGATCTTGAGCACTTGTCGTGGATAGAACAATGAATCGTTTAACTCCACACTCCTCCATCGCAGACAAGATATTGGCAATACCATCGCTCAATTCCTCATCACTGGGACTACCTGTAGGCCCCAGTGCACTGAGTACACAATCACTTTCCTGTATGGCAGTTTTAATTGTTTCTCGATCGCTTAGCTCACCTTGAACTACCGATAAGCGAGAGTTCTCAATATCAACCTTCTGGGGATCGCGGACAAACGCAACAACATTGTATTCACGGTCGAGCGCAAGTTTAACAATCTCTCGTCCTGTCCTTCCAGTTGCGCCAAAAACAGTTATTTTCATATGATATCTTCCCTCAATTCTGTAAATTTAGAAACATTCTGTGTATGCATAATTCAATTTATATCTCTTAGTACAAACCGGTCATATTTTGGTCTTAAATGACAATAGTTGCCTCAATTTAGATTTCTTTGGCATTGCTACATGGGGGAAATTGGGGCCAGCTGGAGTTGTTTTCAAGTCTTTCATCGTACGATCCAACTCATCAATCCGTTCCATTTGTTTCTTGCACCTCTGTCTGAATACATCTTGCAACATTCGTTCCATTTGCTTTCGCTGTTAGATTTTTCCTTTGTCACAAATTCGTATTCTAGCATCAGGCGTTTTCTATCTTCTCCAGTTAAGCTTCAGATTAACTGACAGGTTTTATCCGAAGAAATTAGAGGTCATGTGGCAGGCCAGAGAAACATGTTCTTCGTCATCCCGGTGTCGCCAGGTCCACCGCGCCCTTGCCGGGCTCGTGCTCCTTCATATCTTTGAGCCCCTCCGCGAACGGAAGCATGTCCACGCCGATCTCCGCCTCAGCCTTCTGATTGTCCAGGCAGGTGTACTTACCCCGCCGCACCATCTGCTCGATGTCGGCGGAAGTGATGCTCGTTATCAGCCGAGGGTCCAGCCCGAACACCTCGCATATCCTGAGCCCCATCTCGTAGCGGCTCAGGCAGTCGGGCCCGGAAGTGTGGTAGATGCCCGCGGAACCCCTCTCCGCCATGGTCAGGAGCACCTTGGCGCAGTGCGGCGCGTACGTCGGCGAGACATAGTTGTCGCCCAGCAGGTTGATCTTCCTGCCCTTCCGCAGCTCGTCCAAGGCCCACGTCACGAAGTTGAATTTGGGGGCGGCCCGGTTCCAGCCGTACATTACCGCCACGCGGCACACGCAGTTCAGGCTGCTGGCGTCCATGGTTAAGCGCTCACCCTCCAGCTTGGTCTGGGCATATTGGCTGATCGGGTCCGGCGTATCGAAGTCATGGTACTTGCTGCCCTTCTCCCCGTTGAACACCGCGTCGGTGGACACGTAGAACAGAGGGGCCTTGATCTTCTTGGCCGCCGCGGCGACGTTCATCGTTCCTTCGGCGTTCACCGCCCAGGCGTCCTGGGGGTGCCGCTCGCAGAACTCCACGTTGGTGGTCGCCGACGCAAGGAACACATGGTCCGGGCCGTAGCTCTCCAGGACCTCCCCGACCTCCTTCTCGTCGGTGATGTCCAGGTGCGTCAGCGGCGCGAACCTCGCCCACGGGTTCGATCTGTGATAGGTGCCCAGGACCTCCAGTCCTCGGGCCGACGCTTCCCTGCACAGATACTGGCCGAGCAGCCCGCCCGCTCCGATGACCACCACGCGCTTCATCGGACCAAGTTATTGCGGGCGCCTATGAAATACTTTCATCTGCGGAGGACCAAACGATGCGGGCAAAGAGGAACGTTCATGCGGAAGCCTTTGGTATCGGAGGCCTGCATATTATCAGCTGGCCCTGGCCAGTGGGCCTCAGACCACTGGCAATGCGGCATGGCCTCGGTCCCCACGCCAGCTAAATAGACAAGGTTTATAACCGCTCCCGGCGGTGAGGAGGCCGATGTCGGAAAAGGTTACCTTGAGGGCCTGCCCCCACTGCGGGAGCATGGACACGCATCCTGCCCTGCTGTTCGGCGGCCCCCTGCCCTGGGTGGACCACAATGATGGGGGCTACATCTGCCGCAACTGCGGGAGGACCGCGGTCCCCCTGGACTTCAACGACCTGGAGGAGCTGAAGGCCTTCCAGCGCAGTCTTGCCGAAAAGCTCGCCGATGTCCTGAGCGGTTTCATCCATATCCCCATAATGCCCATCGACACCAAGTCCCTGCTGAGGATCCCTGTGATCGACCTGCCGGTGGCGCAGATCACCGATGTGGTGGAGGTGGAGTGGGACGGCAGCTACGTCATCAAGGGCCAGCGGACCAGGTTCAGCCGCTATTGGAAGGCGGTGCAGGGCCCCCGGTACTCGGCCAAGGAAGTGGTGGTGCTGGACCTCGCCGGCATCAACGACGGCAGGCCGAACTTCGATGTCCTCAAGGCGCTCATCAGGTCCAAGCACCAGGTGTGGCTGGACCTCGGCATGAGGGACGTGCAGGACCTCTTCGACTCGTTCACCATGGACGTCTCCAGGGCGCTGGTCGGCACCATGACCGCGCCGGACATGGGCATCTTCGAGGAGGTGTTCGAGCTGTCCGACCGGGCCGTTCCCTGCGTGCACCTCGCCGGGGACGTGGTATGGCGCTCCCGGAAGGGAGGGCCGAGGGCGCTGGAGGACGCCATTGCCGAGCTCGCGGACATAGGCTACGAGGAGATCGGGGTCATCGACCTGCCCCGCCTGGGGCGCCGGACCGGGGCGGACCAGAGGCTGGTGGACCGTCTGTCCCGCCTGGACGCCGGCATCATCTTGGGCGGAGGGGTGGTGGAGAAGGACCTCGAGGGGCTGCGCGCCGCCGGACTTAAGGGCGCTTTCATGGACCCCTTCACTTCCATGATCAGCGAGCTCATCGCCGAGGAGGGCAGGGCGCTGCCGTCAGAGAGCGAGGCCTCTGCCACGACGTACGCGAGCAAGAATGCCTTACGCTCTCCCGACGGCTCGCCCCTCTCGTATTAATCGGTTCTTTTTTTAAAGAAAGGGAAAGATTCATGAAGTAGTAAAGTGATAGTAAATCTGCGGGTCGCCCCATGGCGACCCATGGAGGGACTGTGGCCCCTAGGCCACTCAACTCCATATTTTATGGAAAGAATTTTAGGCCATGTCCAAGGAACTGCCCATGCTTATCTTTCAAGAATTTATCCTCTATCAATCTATTAAACCGATCGTATATCTCCTGTTCATCAGGTCTAGGAGGGGTCCGATATTTCCTCCTAATACAATATGCAGCACAATCCACTAGTTGTGACAAATGCCTGTATTTTGATTCGACAAATAACGGGTCTTCGATCAGGTATTTGTTGCTCTTATAATAGGTGCCATTTCTAAATAGGCACAAAATCTTGTCTCTAATCTTAGCATCATATTTCTTAGTAATCGAATCGATAAGCAATATGCCATACTCGACGGGTTTCCCGCTACTTACAGTGGGCTTGTTCTTATCCTCCAGGGCCAGCACAGCCTTTCAAAGAGTAGCCGCAAAGCCCAAGTGTCGACATCCAAATCCGGCTTCCATATTTTTTGTTTATAGATTACGACAGCTGTCAGAGTGCAATCGATATCTGAGATTATCGTGAGCATATACTCGACAAGCCTCAGCCTGGCTTCCAGTGGTATCTTTTTATACATACCCTCATGGTTCATAATGTCCGAGGTGTGGAGTTCAAATGAATCTGGATTCAGCGTTGGAAAGTGTTTAATCTTTAATAATTTCACCTTGTTATCGACGGCTTGCCAATCCTTTTCATTAATCGTGAGCGCTGCCAGGACAAACTCATTCTCAGAATGATTTCTATCTGGCTTGCCTGGCTCATCGATGTATGAGGGGTACATTCAAAAGGAAATCATATTACCCAAGATAAAAGCAGACCCATCGACTCACATGTTGCACGATCCCTCAGCACATTATACCGCAGCGGAGACGATCGAAGTTTTCCAGAAGTTCCGCGCTGCGAACATATTATGAACTTCTAAGTTCATTAATTAAAACCCGTAAATCATGGTCAGCGTAGCGGAGATCCTGTTCATCACGATCGTGGCCTTCGTCCCGGCGATACTCTATGCATTGTGGATAAGGTCGACGGAGATCTACCAGAGGGAGCCGGTCCTGGCCATGCTGGGCGTATTCATCTACGGCGCCATCGTGTCGGTCGGCCTGGCCGTCTTCTTGGAGAGCATCGTCATCGACCTCTTCTCCGTGGTGCTGTCGGCGGGGGCCCTCTCGCTGTTCGCGGCGATCGTCGTGGCCCCCATCGTCGAGGAGCTTACCAAAGCGACCGGCGTGTTCGCCGCCCGGGGCCGCCTGGACGAGATCGAGAACGGCCTGGTGTACGGCGCCGCGGTCGGCCTCGGCTTCGCCGCCTCCGAGAACGTGCTGTACTTCATGGACGCCCTGAACGCGGGAGGGGACATCTTCGTGTTCACCGTCATCGCCAGGACGCTCACCTCCACCATGCTGCATGCTTCCGCGTCGGCCATCGTGGGCTTCGGGATCGCCCAGGCCGGGGCGCGGACCCGCTGGTTCGGCAACCCTACCTCATGGCTTCCGTACTACATCATCGCGGTGATCATTCATGCGCTGTTCAACCTGCTGGCGTCGGTCGGCGACATATATGCTGACGAGACCGGCCTGCTGAGCCTCGTCGGCCTGGTGGCCGGCTTCGCCCTGGTGTGGGGAGTGGTGCGGTTCGTGCGCCGCAAGATCAGGGAGCTGGACACCGGGGGGCAGGCCGGGCCGCCCCGGTTCATCTGAAGCGGTTGAGCCGGAGGGCGTTGGAGATCACCGCCAGCGATACGCCCAGATCACCTATGAGGATGGCCATCCACAGGGTGACGAAACCGGGCAGCGCCAGGACGGTCAGCGCCAGCTTGATGATCAGGGCGGCGGCGATGTTCTCCTTGATGACCGAACGGGCCTTGCGGCTCATCCTGACGCCGTAGAGCAGCGTTCGCAGGTCGTCCCCCATCAGGGCCACGTCCGCCGCCTCCAGCGCCACGTCGGTGCCGGCCACGCCCATGGCCACGCCGACCTCCGCTTTCGCCAGCGCCGGCGCGTCGTTGACCCCGTCACCGACCATGAGGGTCGGACCATACTTCGAGCGGTACTCCTCGATGGCGGCCACCTTGTCCTGCGGCAGCAGCCGCGCCCGGTACTCCTCGATCCCAACCTCGCGGGCGATGCCCTCGGCCACCTTGGGGTCGTCGCCGGTCAGCATGACCACCTTCAGCCCCATGGCCTTGAGGCCGCTCACGACCTCCTTCGCCTCCGGGCGGGGCTGGTCCCGAATGGTCATCAGTCCGATGATCTCCTCCTCCGCGCCGACCAGGATGACGGTCCGCCCGAGGGCGGACCGCTCTTCCAGGTCTTTACGGCAGGATGACAGGTCCACTCCCATCTCCTCGAAGAATTGCGGGGACCCGGCGAACACCCTGCGCTCCTGGAAGACCACCGCCACGCCCTTGCCGGAAAAGGCCATGAACGACTGGGCCTTCTCGATGGGGACGTTCTCCTCCCGGGCCTTGTCGATTATCGCTCTGGCGAGATGGTGCTCGGAGCGGTTCTCCGCGGAGGCGGCGATCTTCAGGACCTCGTGGGCGGAATAGTTGTTGTACGGGATGACCTCCTCCACCCTGGGCCGGCCTTGCGTCAGCGTCCCGGTCTTGTCGAAGGCCACCGCGGACACGCTGCCCATGCGCTCCAGGAACAGCCCGCCCTTGTACAGCACGCCCCTGCGCGCCCCGCCCGAGATGGCGGAGACGACCGACACGGGGGTAGAGATGACCAGGGCGCAGGGGCACGATATCACTAGTAGGACGAGGCCCCGGTAGAACCACTCCTCGAACGGCTGGCCGAAGAAGAGGGCCGGCACTACCATGACCAATGCGGCGAGGCCCACCACCGCGGGAGTGTACCACCTGGCGAAGCGGTCGACGAACCTCTCCGACGGGGACTTGGCGGCCTCGGCCTCCTCCACCAGCTGGATGATCTTGGAGATCATGTTGTCCTCGTAGCGCTTGGTCACCCTGACCTCCAGAGCGCCGGAGCCGTTGAGGGTGCCGCCGAACACGCCGTCCCCGACCGCCTTTGCCGCGGGCACGCTCTCCCCGGTGATGGCCGACTCGTCCACGTGCGACTCGCCGCTTACGACCTCGCCGTCCACCGGGACCCTCTGGCCGGGCTTGACGATGGCGACATCGCCGATGCTGACGTCGGTGACGTCCACCAGGACATCCTTCCCGTCCCGGTGGATGAGGGCCTGGCGCGGGGTGAAGTCGATGAGCTCGGTGATGGAGCGCCTGGTCCTGGCGACGGAGAACGATTCCAGCACCTCGGCCAGGGAGAAGAGGAACACGATGGACGCCGCCTCTTCCCAGGCCTGGATGAGCACCGCCCCGATGACCGCGACGATCATCAGGACGTTCATGTCCAGGTAGCGCTCGCGGACCGACGCGATGCCCCTGCGGACGATGTAGTACCCGCCCACCAATATGGCGATGATGTACGCCGGATAGTATAGGTACGGTTCGTGGAGGAGGAACTCCGAGATTACGCCCACCGCGAAGAACGCGCCGGAGACGGCCGCCGCCACCAGGCGCCGGTTCTTGAAACTGAAGAAGGCGTTGGCGTCGAGGTCATCGTCCTCGCGGACCTTGTACCCCAGTCGGTCGAGGACCTTGTTGATGTCCTCCTGCGACACTTTGTTCCGGTCGGCCTCCACGTTCAGCTTGCCCATGGCATAGGAGACCCTCACGCTCCTGACACCGTCGATGGACTTCACCGCCTTCTCGATCTTCTTGGCGCATTCGATGCAGTCCATGCCCTCGACGCGGCTGCTCAGGCGTACAAAATCTTCCACGGACATATCAATAGATGGGCAGTATATGAGGGGTGTGCTAATTTAGTCGCCGATTTTTAATAAACCTATTCTCACCGCGCATCTAGCTGCTGGATTGACCGAATGTGTATGCTAAAACCTCAGAGAGGCGACGCATTTTTGA
Organism: Methanomassiliicoccus luminyensis B10; assembly: GCF_000308215.1. Lineage (NCBI taxonomy): Archaea > Methanobacteriati > Thermoplasmatota > Thermoplasmata > Methanomassiliicoccales > Methanomassiliicoccaceae > Methanomassiliicoccus > Methanomassiliicoccus luminyensis. Next base: position 21,313 of record NZ_CAJE01000011.1, on the reverse strand, counting down.
TATTAGTTAATAATGACTCGCGCCATTTCCATCCGCAAGTGCGGCACGATCGGATAGGGAGCGGCCAGGACATGGGCCCGGCAGAGGCACGGGGAGGCCGATGAGAACGATGGCCCCTTAAGAGCGGCGACCGGCGGCCTGGCGGGCACACCGAAGGGCGGGAGCCTGCATCGGACGACTGGAACGGCAAGCGCGAGGGCAGGTCCAAGTCTGGAACATGACCCCGGGGGTACCGGCAGGCGCCATGGACCCGATGGATACGCCGCGGTCGTCAGAATATGTTCAGAGTTATCCTGACGTTCTTCTCCGCCGACAGCTTGGCGAGGAGCTTCTTGATGTCGGCCGAATCCCCCGCCAGCACGATCTGCTCCACGCAACGATGGTCTATGTGAGTGTGCATCGACGAGTGCACGATGTCCGAGTACTCATGGATGATCTCGTGGACATTGAGCTTCTTCCTTTCCGCGTAGATGATGGACACGACGCAGCTTATGTCGCCCTCGGCCCCGTTTATGGGGTTGGCCCCGGTCACGAAGCGGTGAAGGGCGTCCCGGACCGCGTCGGAGCGGGACGAGAACCCCGCTTCTCGGGCGACCTCTTCGAACGCTTTCAGTTCCTTGGCCGACAATGAAACGCTTATGACTACCATGTGTTAAACTTCCCCCCTTTCCAGATAGGCAACTATCTAAAAAGATTTTCGCCCCGAAGGTCCGATTTGGTAGATTGGAGCGGCCGTTCCGGCCATATTCCGCTCTAGGAGCGGCATTTCAGGACCAGAGCGCCGCTGGCTTGCAGCATGGTCGCCACGTTCCGCCGAAGGAGCGCGATCATCGAGAATGGGGCCTTACTCGATGGCCTTGGCCATCTTCCCGCCCAGGGCGCGGGCCTCGTTCAGAGCGCTGGGGTGGTCGGCGATGGACCCCGCCTCCTCGAAGCCAGGGTAGGTCAGGGAGCCGAACGGCTTCGCGTCGATGGTGAGATACCAGGTCCTCACGGTGCGCTCGGCGCAGTCGAACTCGGTGTTCAGCCTGGCGGCGGTGCTGAGGAACGCTCCGAGCTTCTCCTTTCCGCAACGGTTTAAGAGATATTTACGGGCCCAGAAGGCCTGCCCCCGGTCGATGAACGCCTTGGCCTGCGAGCTCGGCCCGTCGAAGTATATCGGGGATGCCAGGATGATCGCGTCGGCCCGCTCCAGGACAGGGTATAGCAGCCTCATGTCATCCTCCAGCGGACAGCTGCCGTCCGCCTCGCACTTCCCGCAGGACAGGCACCCGCTGTAGCGAAGCTCGGACAGCACCACCTTGCGGACCTCCGCTCCGGCCTCCCGGGCGCCGTCCAGAGCGGCGTCCAGGAGCATCTCGGTGTTCCCGCCCCTGCGGGGGCTGCCTGATATGCCTAGTACGAACGCCATCTTCCTGCCGCCTCAGCTAGGTGCTATCGCTCCGCTCCCTAAAAGAGCATGCCCCCGGGAGCGCGTTCTCCAGGATGGCGACCTTCGGGCCGGCTCGGCGCGGCCTCATCCCCGCTTCAGCTTCGGCAGCAGGACGTTGAACACCGCGCCCTTGGAGTGATCGCGGGGGATGCGGTCCTCCACCCATACCTTTCCGCCGTAGCGGTCGCACAGGGTTCCGACGACCGACAGCCCGAGGCCGTGCCCGTCGGCGGCCTGCACGGTATCCATCTGATCGATCCGATTGAACAAGGAAGCTTTTCTCTCGTTCGGTATCCCCTTCCCCCCGTCGGCGATCCTGACCCTCCAGTACTCCTGGCCTCCGGAAGAGTCCTCGGTGACCACGATCTCCACGGGGCGGCTCCCGCCGTACTTGCAGGCGTTCGACAGAAGATTGTAGAACAGGTCCTTGAGGAAGACGTCGGCCATCACCTCGGCCTTCGGCACCAGGCAGTGGAAGGTGACGTTGATGTGCTCGTACACCGCGTTGGAGAATATGTCCTCTTTGGCCTGGATGATGGCGGGGACCATGTCCACCGGCCCCAGGGGCATCTCCTCCCCCTTGGAGCGCAGCGTGGACAGCTCCCGGACGTTGGATATCAGCTCGGAGATGTTGCCGGACTGGACCAGCGCGGAGTGCACGTACCTCCGCTGCCGGTCCTCCAGCTGGGGGTCCTTCAGGAGCATTTCCAGGAAGCCGTGGATGGGGACGTTGAAGTTCGCCACGTCGTGCGTGAGCAGGACGTTGTACATCTGCAGGTTGGAGGCATAGCTCTTGACCTTCTCGAATAGCGAGGCGTTGTGGATGGCCATGGCGGCCTGCAGAGAGACCGTTTCGATGAGCTCGTACTGCTTCCGGGTGAACGGGGTCCCCGGGTCCTTTTCCAGGGTCATCACGCCGAGCAGCTTGTCGGAGAACGTCAGGGGCACGCTGATCACGGAGACCGCCGCGCCGGGCGCCCCGGAAGGCCTTCGGTACGAGGGGTCCAGGTCGGTCCGCTCCACCAGCCGGCCCTTCCCGGTCACGGCCACCTGCCCGCTGAGACCGGCGCCCAGGTCCATCTCCAGGGACGTATCCACCGACGCGCTGTTGATGGTGGATATGAGCCTCAGCTTGGAGCGCACCGGGTCAAGCTCGAAGATGAAGCAGTCCTCCGCGTCCACCAGGGCCATAGCGTGGTGCATGATGGTGTGGAGCACCTGGTGCAGGTCCAGCGACGACAGCAACGCCCTGGACGTCTCGTTAAGGCTGCGCAGCTCGTTGTTGCGGAGGCGAAGCTCGCGGCACAGCATGGCGTTGCGGAGGGATACGGCCACCTGATTGCAGAACACCTGCAGCAGGGGGTATTGGAGGTTGAGATCGACCATCTCGTTCCTGGAGCCGAAGAACGCGCACCCGAAGGGCTTGCCGGACCATCTGACGGCAAGGCAGGCCACCGATCGGACGCCGGCGACTTGCGCAATGCCCTGGTCCCGCGAGGCGTCCAGGACCATGCTCTTCCCCCGCGCCACCTCCAGATATAGCGGGGAGCCGTCGGCGATCTCGGACTCCATGAGCTCCTTGGCGTCCTTCTCATCGATGCCGTGGCACATCGTGATGGGCTTTTCGTCCGGCGACGTCAGAAGGAAGACGACAAAGTCTAGGCCCAGCGAGTTGACCAGCCTGACGGCCTCGGTCTCGATCGTCTCCTCCAGGTCGTCCCCGACAATGTCCGCCGACGCCCGGGCCAGGATCCTTATGGGCGTCTCCATGAGATCGTCGGGCGAGAGGTCCGCGACGCGCGCCTTCTTGAACAGCACTACCACGCTCTCGGTAACCCCCTGCGGGTCGAAGGCGGGGATCAGGGAGCAGACGGCATCCATTGGCCCCCTGGGCGTGGAGAAGACGAGGGGGACCTGCAGCGGCTTGCCGGAGAGGCAGTCGCTGAGCGCCTGGAAAACGGCGGGGTCGGCGCCCCGGTCATTGGGCACGGTCAGGCTGGCCAGGGTCATGCCGACGCAGTCCTGGGCCGCCCGGCCAAGGAGCGCTTCCGCCTGCGGGTTGATGCGAATGGCCCTGCCCGAGGTATCTAATATGATAAGAGGGACCGACAGGGCCCCGAGAAGGTGAGTAAGAATGAGCGATGGGGCGGCCTTGTCTGGTTCATTCGCTGTGGAGCCGCCACTGTGAGGCTGGCCTAGCATCGGGCCGTGCCACGAGCTGGAAGCTATTTAATCATAGAGATACGGTTATCACTATCCTGTTCACTTAATAACATGAGGTTCTAAGAACCGAACGCTCGGCGGCGGTCAGGCAACGAACAGTTCATATTTGCGCGCGGCCGTTCAAGCATCGCATGGTTCCCGAACGCAACTACGGCGTGATGGTTACCCTCGACGATCACCATCTCCTGCGCGGCCTGGACGTCAACTTCTTCGAGGTGCTGGTCAGAGAGGGCGATCCCCCGGACCGCCTGGACGAGTTCCTGTCAAGAGTGGAGAAGGCCACCATCGTGCATGCGCCGGAGATGATGCGCCTCGGCGGGAAACCCGAGCTCATCGACCTGACCGATCCCGACCCGCAGAGAAGAGGAGAGTTCGCCGCCCGGATCGGGGAGGTGGCGTCGGTGGCGGCAAGGCACGGCGTGGCGACGGTGGTCCATCCGGGGGGTGTTCGGGAGCGTCCCGAACGCACCGAGGACATGCCGAGACACCTCGTCGACGCGCTGATCTCGATCGATGGCAGGCTGTGGATCGAGAACATGCCCCGGAGGTACCATGCCGGGAGCGATCTGCTATATTGCAACCTCCTGCTCCGCCCGGAGGAGTTCAAGAGCATCCTCCCTCACGTCGACGGCGTCACCCTGGACATCTGCCACGCCTATCTGTCGGTGGACAAGGGAGGCAACTCCGCCATCGGCGCGTTCTTCGAGCAGCTGAGGGACAGCATTCGCCACATCCACATGTCAGATGCTTCCTACCCGCACAATGAGGGATTGCAGCTGGGCAAAGGGAACATCGACTTCACCATGCTTCCGCGGCCGAGGGACCTCCCAATACTCCTGGAAGTGTGGGGCGGCCACCTTAACGGCGGCGAAGGCTACCGCATCGCATTGGATAAGGTCAGGCAAGGGGGCATCTTCAAAGGATGCGTTCCCTGAGACCACTGATTTCCATTCCAGGAATGAACGCCACATAGACTTTCAAGATAAACGAATCTACATATATCCGGCCACGAATAGGGAGGGGCAATGGACGAGGGCGACTTCACCAAAGCCCGCTCGATACTTTTTCCAAGGAACGTATTGGCCGGGCATGGAGTACTGGAACAAATTCCGGAGGTTTGCAGGGACTTCGGTCTGTCAGGCACCGCCCTCATCGTCACCGGGTCCAAGACCAAGGATGTAGCGGCCGACATCGTCACCAGCAGGCTCACCGAGTCGGGGTTCGAGGTCCAGACCATCATGGCCGGGGACGCTACCGAAGAGAACCTCAAAAAGGTCGAGTGCACCGCTCGGGAGATCGGCGCCACCTTCCTGCTCGGCGTGGGCGGGGGCTCCAAGATCGACCTCGCCAAGATGGCCGCCAAGGACCTCGGCCTGGAGTTCATTTCCGTCCCCACTTCAGCGTCGCACGACGGCATCGCCTCCGGGCGCGCCTCCATTAAGGGAGAGGGAGGGCCCCTTTCGCTTGACGCCAGAGTACCGGTGGGCGTCGTCGCTGACACCAGCATCATCGTCCAGGCCCCCTACCGCCTGCTGGCGGCCGGCTGCGCGGACGTCATATCCAACATCACCGCGGTGAAGGACTGGGAGTACGCCAAGCGCCTGCGGGGGGAGGAGTTCTCCCGCTCCGCGTATTCTCTGGCGCTGTACACCGCCGAAACGATCATCGACAACGCCGACCTCATCAAGCCGAACCTCGAGGAGAGCGTGTGGGTGGCCATCCGCCCCATCATCATCTCGGGGGTCTCGATGTCCGTGGCAGGCTCGTCCCGCCCCACCAGCGGCTCGGAGCATATGTTCTCCCACGCCCTGGACATGATAGCTCCGGGCAAGGCGCTCCATGGCGAGCAGTGCGGGGTCGGCGCCATAATGATGATGTATCTGCATGGCGGGGACTGGACCCGATTAAGGGAAGCGCTTGCCAAGATCGGGGCGCCCACCTCGGCCAAGGAGCTGGGCGTCACCAAGGAGCAGGTCATCGAAGCCCTTGTGACGGCGCACAAGGTCCGCAGCAGGTTCACGATACTCGGCCACGTCGGCCTTACCCATGAGGCCGCCGAAAGACTGGCCACCATCACCAAGGTCATCTGAGCAAGGGAGGGAAGTAAATGGTAGTCATCACGCTCATAGGAGAGCACCTAGCCAAAGCGGGGGAGGAGTTCGTGTACCGCGGCCCCCTGACCGAATGCAGGGACTGCAAGCTCAAGGGGGTATGCTTCAATCTTGACGCGGGCGGAATGTACCGCATCAAGAACGTGCGCGAGGTGAAGCACGAATGCCGCATCCATGAGGAGGGGGTCCGCGTGGTCGAGGTGGAGAAGGTCCCGGTCAAGTGCGCGCTGCTGCAGAAGTACGCCATGGAGGGGTCCACCATCACCTTCGAGACGGTGAAGTGCCATACCCTCGGCTGCCCCAACTACCGCACCTGCCACCCGGTGGGGCTGGAGAGGAACATGAAGTTCAGGGTCGCTCGCATCGACGAGGAGATCAAGTGCCCGGAAGGCATCCGGCTGGTCGAGGTCGCTCTGGAATAATGAACGGCCCAATGGTCTTCGGTCAGCAGAGGGACCAGTGGTTCCACGCGGAAACGGTGGGGTTCGTAGCCATAGCGGCCATCTTTATCGGCCTTGGCCTGTCCTCCGGCTGGCCCGCCAACCTGGTCATGTACATCATCGGGATCGGTGTCGCTGTTGTCACCGTCATCGTCCTGCTGCCCAACTACATCTACGGCCGCTACGAGCTGGGAGAAGAGGCGGTCCATGTCCGGTCCTACATGAACGATGCCAGCATCCCGTACGAGAACATCATATCCGCCGGCCCGGTCAGATGGACAGAGACCTTTGTCAAGACCGCCGCCACATCGCTCAAGTTCGTGGAGATCCACTATCGGGAGGGGCGACATAAAAGACGCATCTCCTTCACGCCGGCCGAACGTGACAGGTTCGTGGAGGAGCTGAACTCGCGAATCGCCCAACGGAGCGTGTCTCCTCGATTGCCAATGGCAATCTAAGTAACGTCCTCGCCACATCATGAGGCTGGCACATTGGTTTTCGAAATACGGCTTTGGACTACGCGTATGTATTCTAGATTGAGAATGTCCGTCTGATTAAAATATCACCTACAAAATGAGATATATCCGTCATTGTTAAATATCATAAACTAAATGAGATATACAGATGATAAGAGAGCCTGCCCACCATGATCCCAAGACCATGTACGGCGATAAGGTAGAAAGGATTTACAGAGTCCTGTTAAGCAAAAAGACACCAAATCCTACTTGGTACCGTGTGGCAAAGGAAGCTGGGACCAGCTATGGCTGGGCATACAAGAATCTAGCAGAGCTCGAAGAAGCGGGTTTGATCGAGAGATACCGCGTAATTGATCCAAAAGGCATGTTCTCTAGATGGGCCGATCGAAATGACCTCAGGGTCTTTAGAGAATACCATATCCAGAACCCGGACGATGTGCTGGAGCAAACATCGTTATATTTCGCATACACGGGATACTATGCTGAGAACCTGGTCGGGCACTATCTATTCCCCCGATACAGGGAGATCTATATCCGGCAGGAGGATGCGGCCGCTTGGCATTCGCACCTATCGGCCAATGGCTATGTTGGGAGGGGGAATGTACAGATCATCCTGGCCGATCCGCATGTGTTCTTTGAGCAGAGCATGGTCGAGAACAAGCCAGTGGTCTCGATACAGCAGCTCATCGTTGACCTGTACAGGAATGGGGCAGAATGTGCGGAGGCGGCGGACCTACTCGTGGAAAGAGAATATAAGGAAGTATGATCATGACAAAACAGATTTACGACCGTCAAGAGACAGATACCGCTCTTATGGCCTTAAGGCATCTAGCTATAGGTTTGCCTGAACCGTTTGCTCTGATCGGTGGATGGGCAACATACCTTACTGTAAATGAGTCGTACTCCCACGAGCATGGTTCGCCATACCTAGGTTCTAGAGACATCGACTTGGGATTCCATATCGACCCCAGCTGGGGCGAGGCGGCATTGATGGACAGCAACTTTTCCAGAGCTTTGATCGTGCTGAGGGAAAATGGATATGCTCCTCATGGGTCCTTCCGATATTGCAAGATGATGAAGAGAGAAACGGGTAATGTCCTGACGGAAGAGCAAGCAAAAAGAGAACCCAGTCATGAGATCATCAATCTGTTCGTCGACATGATGGTAGACAATATCCATTCAATGCACAAACAGATTTTCAAGGTCGACCCGCTCGATGAGCCGTTGATATCCAGAATCTTTGATGAGAATTGTGGGGTCATGCTCGACATGAATGATTTTCAGGTGATGATCCCACCTCCACACATCCTTCTCGAGATGAAGCTGAAATCGATCGTCGGCCGTCAAGCAGGAGATAAACTGCTGAAGGACGCTTGTGTTATTTACGCGATCATGTGGCACTCGCCAGCAAAGATAGGTAATCTCGCTCAAAGGGTCCGCATGGAGTATCCAGATAGGTGCATGAGTGTGTGGGATACCATCACGGGTGAGGTCGCAGTAGAGGCTTCGGTCATTTAGGAGCGGACTTCGAGCAATATATTGGAGTGGTCAAGCAGTTGACCCAAGGCAAACCGTGAGCCGCGAGCTGACGAGGACTCAAGAGGGCTATTGGCGGCGCCACAACGTGTATAAACCAGGGGCCAACGTAGAATGCAAATGAATGCCGGTTTCTGAATCCCTTAAGCATGCTCTGAATAGGATAAGGAGAGCGAGGCCGTCGAGGACATTGATCATCGTTCTCGTGGCCGTGGTAGTGGCCGCCTCCGGCGGCGTGATGACCATGCACGCGTGGTTCAACGAGCGGGAGAGCACCCCCGCCGCGGACCAGGGCCCGGAGCCGTACATAGAGCCGGACCCCGAGGCCGACGGGCTCGGCTATGTCCTCCTGACCTTCGATGACGGGGCCAAGAGCGTTTACCAGTACGGCTATCCGATCATGTCCCCTGCCGGCATCAACGGCACCGTGTTCGCCGTGACCGATTCCATCGGCGGCTACTTCGAGGGCCGCCAGATGATGAACGCCGCCGAGCTTCGGGACCTCCAGGCCAACGGGTGGGAGATCGGCAGCCATTCCAAGAGCCACGCCGACTTCCTGTCACTGTCCCCGGAACAGGCCATGTCCGAGCTCGCCGCGTCCAAGGCCGCGCTGCAGGCCAACGGGATCGACGCGACCTCGTTCGCCTATCCCTGGGGAAGGTACGACCAGGCCGATGTGGCGGCGGCCGCGGAGGTCTATGACCAGCAGCGGGGCGGATACGGCCCCCTGGACCGGAGGGGGCTCAACCTCCAGGACTACTCCCCCGGCATACCCATTGTGGGCTCGGTGACCCCGCAGTCCCTGGAGCACGCCAAGCAGCTGATAGACCATGCCGTCGCCACCGACTCGGTGGTCATCTTCCTGCTCCATGATGTTTCTCCGGCCGGGTACCTGGGCACCTCGGTAGTGGATACCAGGCTCCAGGACCTTGTCGAATACATAGTCGCCAGGCAGAGATCGGACGGCCTCCAGGCCATAACGCTGGACCATCTCCCCACCGTGACGAAAGAGCGCTACGTGTGGGACGGGGGAGGGGGCGACGAGCTCGCCTCGACCAAGGAGAACTGGTACAAGGTGAACGGGACGGGGGACATCGTCAACGACGCTCCCCTGGCAACAGGGGCCCATTACATCTGGGACGCCACCAGCTCCAAGAACTGCACCTGGGACCTGGACGCAGGGAACCTGACGGCGCGATCGTTCACCATAGCCCCCGGGTACGCCGGCAAGGTCTCCCAGGGCCCCGTGGACATCGCGCTGGGACGCGGAGGGTTCTACCAGGGAGGGGGGACGTTCACGGGGCACCAGAACAGGACGGTCCACAGCTCCGGGAGCGTGACCGTGGTCGGCGGGACCTATGCGGAAGGGACCATTACCTGGGACATGACCGGGAAGGGCTGCTTCCAGTACATCTCCGAAGAGGCCCGGAGGCAGCTGCCGTCCGGCACGTCGTGATCGCCCCTCCCCGGCGGAGGCCAGGGGCGGAACGGACCCCGGTTACCGGAAGCTTTCCCCGGTGATCCTCTCGAACATCTCGATGTACAGGTCGCTGACCTTCTTGATCTGGTCGGCGGGGAGGGCGGGAATGTCCGGCTCGGCCCCCTTGGCCTTCCGGGCCGCGGTGAGGGCATTGTAATACCCAGAGCCGCGGTAGTACTGCCTGACCGCCTCCTTGGAAAGCTCCACGCACTCCCCGTTGGCATAGGGGTCCTCGTCCCACCAGCGGTCCTCATCGGCGGTGCCGAAGGTGTCCACGACCATAAGGCGGCGGTGGTCGTCGAAGGCGAACTCCTTCTTGCCGTCCACGTGGATGAGCATGCGCTCCTCGACCTCCGAGGCGATGAGGTCGTCGATCTTGGCCACCATCTCGATCAGGCGGTTCATCTCCTCCTCGGTGAGGCCGGAGATCTTCAGCGCCTCCTCGCGCGTCAGCAGGCGGTCCACCTTCTCCAGCTTGGTGGTGGTCTCGTAGAACGGCTGGGGAAGCTTCTCGCCGTACTTCACGTCGTGGTTGGGGGAGAACCCCAGTTCCTCCGGCTTGATCTCGCGCGACCGGATGCGGTCGAACAGCGAGCCGGCCACATAGTGCCGGGAGATTATCTCCAGGGGGATGAGGTAGTTGGTGGTGGAACAGTTGATCTTGTCGTAGTCCTCGATGACCTCGACCCTCTTCACCCTCATGCGGTTCGGAGGGACCAGCTCGGTGAAGTGGGTGCGGATGCCGGCCTTGCGGCACACTTGGAACCAGAACGCCGCGCTCCGGCAGAGGGTCTCTCCCTTGAACGGGACCTGGGACGGGATCTTCTTGTCGAACACCGAGATGTTGTCCGTGAACAGGAACTCCAGTGTCCCCTCGTCGACCTCGTACACCTGCTTGACCTTGCCGGTTCTGAGCAATTTCATCTGGGTCTCACTCTCTGCTCCAAAGTAACAAGTAGGGTGGGTATATCACTTTTGGTCGCCATTGGCCGCCCCGAGATTCCCATATCTGGAAAATAATAGATTTTACGGACCGATAGAAATGTTCATAAGCCCAACCCATCAATAGTTTCATTTCAATGAACCTCGAGGTCGAGGAGATACGCTCCATGTCCAGATTGGCAGGACAGGAGGAACAGTGGAGCGATGTTTTGGCCACCAGCCAGGAGGACCGGCTCTTCCTGAAGCTGCCGTGGCTCAAAGCCTGGTGGGACGTGTATGGGGAGGACCGCGGAATGCTCGTGCTCAAGGTGCTGGAGGACGGCCGGGCAGTGGGCTACGCCCCCCTGATGGTGACCTCCCGCGGCAAGGTGGTCCGCTGGAAGAAATTGCAGTTCATCGGCTCCGGGCCGTCGGACCGCTGCGGCATCATCGCCAAGGATGGGCGGGAGGACGTGCACCGGGCGATCTGGGACTACATCCAGACCAAGGCGGACTGGGACGTCATCGAGCTCCGGGACATGATGACGGGAGGACCGACCGACGGAGCGGTGCGGTCGGCGTTCCCGTACGCGGAGATCGCGCACCAGCCGTCCCCCTACATCCCCCTGCAGTGCGACTACGGCACCTACGTCGGGAATCTCTCCAAGAACATGCGGGGCAATCTCTCGCGGTACTGGAGGAAGCTGCAGGAGGAGGGCGCCACCTTCCAGGCCTGGCGCACTAAGGACGATGTGCAGCGCGGGGTCAAGGTGCTCAAGGAGCTGAGCGACCAGCGGTGGGACTTCTCCAACGTGCTCAAGGGCCCGGGGATGATGTCCTTCGTGGACCGCGCCTCCCGTGAGCTGGCCAAGGAGGGCTCGGTGGTCTTCCACGCCCTGACCATCAAGGAGGAGCCGGTCGCCATAACCATGGGGTTCGAGGACGACGGGCGGTACATGTACTACCTCTCCGGCTTCGGCCCCCAGCAGGCCAAGAACTCCCCCGGGTCGATACTGCTGTCCAAGATCATCGAGGACTGCTGCACCAGGGGCAAGAGGGAGGTGGACCTCCTCAGGGGCGACGAGGCGTACAAGTACCGCTTCAACGCCCGGGACCGGGAGCAGGCCCACATGCGCACGGTGAACCGCGGACTGCTGCGCAGTGCCGGCTACGCGCTGAGAGAGGCGCCCCTCAGCTAATGGAACATCTTGATCAGGTCGCCAGAAGGGATGAACATGAACGCCTCGGCGTACCCTTCCAGACCACTGGTGGCCGCCCGGTACCCGTTCAGACCCTGGACCACCCTGACGTAGTCGATGTCCTTGACCTGGGTGTGGTGCTGGCGCACCGCCGCCACCTTTCGCTCCATGACCCCGTTCACCGGGACCAGGAGGTTCGGTATCAGGGTCCCCCATACCTCGAACATGATGACATCGCCGTGCCAGCCGTTGGAGGCGGAGCCGAACGACTCGAACACCCGCAAGTGCTGGTTGTGGTTCTCGAAGGGCGACGGCATGAACACAGCGTCCGGCTTGAAGGTGCTCAGCTCCTCGTTGATCACCTCTGCGGTCCGCTTGGGCGAAGGAAAGCTCATGTCCAGGAGCCGGTGGTTGGTGACGGTGAGGTGGGAAAGGGCCGCCTCGATCTCCTCCATGCGGCGCTCCCGGGTGAAATCGCCGTCCTGGATGGACAGGTAGAGCACCCTGACCTCGGCGCCGGAGTCGATGAGCTTGATGATGGTGCCGCCGCACCCGATGGCGTCATCGTCCGGGTGCGGGCTGACCACCAGGAACCTCCTTCCCGGCGGCAGGTCCATCACCTTGGGGCTCCAGGCGGTGCCCTCCAGACGGGACGGTACCATGAACCGGTTCCGCATTTTTTCCATTATAAGTCTGAGCTCCAGCGACGCGTTCTGAACTCCCACTGCTCCCACAAGGAACTAATAGGCAAGGCGTACCCTTATTAACTTTACACAAGCGCCTAGAGGCGGGTACGTCCAATGAAAGTAGCATTGCTTTCACTATACAAGTTCGAGGAGGTGCGGGGGGGCACCGAGATGTTCGACGAGCACCTGAAGACGGTGTTCCCGGACCTGACCCTGATCACATACTCCGACGCCCGGAGGACCGGTCTGGACCTCGGCCTGGACCACCTGAACCTGGAGGAGCCGCGCAAGGGGCTGGCCATCGGCAGGAGGTTCCGGGAGATCATGAAGAGGGAGGACTTCGACCTGGTGATATCCAACTCCATCGCGGGATGGTGGCTGTCGGTGCTGACGCCGGGCATCCCCATGGTCAACATATTCCACTTCACCCTCATAGGGCTGGCGGAGCAGACCCTGAGGTCCACGCCCGGCTACATCCCGTCCCGGTACTTCTCGCCCTTCTTCGAGATGGTGGCCGCGCACGGGAAGAGGTGCGTGGCGGTGAGCCACAAGACCAGAAGAGAGCTGATGGACCACTACGGGGTCCGGTCCTCGGTCATCGAGCACGGCGTTCCCATGGACCGCTTCCGGCCGATGAGGCAGGATGAGGCACGAGAGGCCTTGGGCATAAAGTGGGACGGGCCCCTGGGCATATTCGTGGGCCGGCCGGACAATACCAAAGGGTTCGATGTGGTCAAGAAGGTCGCGGCGATGCGCCCCGACGTCCGCTTCCTGTGCGTGACCTCGGCGGATATGAACGGCAACTGCATCGCCCGTAAGAACGTGCCCAACGAGAACATGCCGGTGCACTACGCCGCAGCGGACTTCCTGCTGTTCCCCTCCCGGTACGAATCGGTGGGGTACACCGCCCTGGAGGCCATGGCCTGCGACAAGCCTGTGATCGTCTCCCGCACCGGGGTGTTCGAGGACCTCGACGAGGAGGCGGTGGGCAGGATCGTGCCCACCTTCGACGCCAAGGACTACAGCGACGCCATCGACGAGGTGCTGGACGGCCCCGCCGTCCACCCCCGGGAGGTCATAGCCAAGAGGTTCTCCATGGACCGCTTCGCCAATGACTACCGGAGGATGGCCGCGGACATCGTGGCGGAGGGGGAGGGCCCCCGCCCCCGGCAGGAGGATTGGGCCCCCTACGAGACCTGATGCGCAATATTGGCTGCTCTCCGCCCCCGGTAAAGGCCTGCCGGAGTAGGGCCAGCATGCCCCCGTAGCGACGTCCGTGAAGATAATCAGCGGTGATACCACAACGGCAACGGTTTTAAACGTGCAATTGGAAGGGGGCCGCGAAGGCGAGGATAACTCTCTTGGAGGAAACCTCGCCTTTGGAACGGGGCAAAGCGCCCCGTTGCCCGCTCGACGGCGAAAGCCGAAGAGCGGGGTTCCGACCCGGGATGGGCGCCCCCGAAGGGGCGGAGCCGGGTCGGCTATCTAAAGCGCGAAGGGATGGGATGCGCTCTTGAAAGGAAGAACAGCGAAGCAGCCGAACGCAGGACGGGGGGAGGACAGCTCCTCGCCGTCCGAGGCCCGCCATAAAGCACGCAGGGCCCTGAGGAAGACGCTGGCCCGTCTATCGAGGCCGGCCTCGCTCCTTCTGGTCCCCCTGCTGCTGATAGGTACCTTGGTACCGCTGGCACTGCTCACAGACCAGCCGGTCCCCCAGCAGGGGACCATAATCGGGGGGGTGGACAACTCCACGTTCCCTGTTTCCAACAACTCCCCCACCGGCCCCACGGCCCCCGACCAGAATGGGGACGGCGATCCCTCGGACCCCTCCGGCGGCACCGATACCGGCGATAACGGCGATACGGAAGAGGAGGTGGACCCGGCCACCGATTTCGAGCTGGGCGTTCTCTCGGACACCATCGCGCTCGAGACATCGGGCGGCTCGTACATCATCACGACGGACGAATACTCCATCACCGCCACCAATGACAACGGCTATGTCGACTATGTGATAAAGCCGTACTTCAGCGACGACGTGATCCGCTACCGGAGGGTGAACCCCCAGACGGCCAGCGAGGGAACGGTCGACCAGAACGGCAACGACATGAACTGGGTGTCCATGAGCATCACCGACCACGGCCAGGACGGCAACACCATATGGTTCCTGGAATGGTGCCCCCAGTTCAGCATCAAGCAGAGCTTCACGATCTACCGCGACTACTTCGAACTCGACGCCACCTACACCCCGGGGACGTCCAACGTGATCGCCACCTACTTCGTGGGCCTGTACTCCTCGAGCGGCAGCATGTACAACATGTTCGCCGACGGCCAGCCCCACCGGTACATACCGGGGGTCCCGGAGAGCACGCCGGCCTCCAACGGCATCGGAGGGTGGTTCCCCGCCTACCAGATGTTCGCCCCGGCCTTCGACATGAGGGTGCCGGGCGGTACCATGGGAGTGGAGTGGGGCTTCGACGAGACCGAGGCGTACCTGTACTCGCCAATATGGATGAAGGACTATGGCGGCGGAGGCGCCTCCGTGTTCGCCCTCAAGTTCACCTCCACCGGGTCGGTGGTCCCGGACCCCGGCCTGGGGACGGAGCAGACCTGGTCGATGTTCGTGCGGCCGTACAAGTACGTTGACGGCGAGCCGCGCGGCCACGATGCCGGCTACGCCCAGTGGGTCTCGGAAAGCATCGCCGAGCAGTACGGCAACTCCCACTCCGGGCAGTTCCCCCTGATGTTCAACGACTTCGGGACCTGGACCAGCGAGCTGAGGAACTGGATCGAGAGCTCGGAGATCCTGGTGGCGACCCAGTCCACCAACCCGGACCAGGTGAACTGGCACTACAAGTCCGCCCAGCGGATGTCGACGTCCAGCGAGACCATGCCCACGGCGTGGCGCCTGTACGACTCCGCCGGCCACGCCTATTCCCTCTCCGACGGGACCGCGGTGGCCAGCGCCGCCAGCTCCGCGTACCGGAACTACCTCATCAACCAGGACGCCTACAATGACTGGTGGTGGTCCTCCCGCGGGGTGTTCTGGGACGAGATGAACTCATGGTACGGGGAGAACAACAGGCTGCGGAGCGACTACAGCGACAAGGGCGATTTCATCTACGACGGGTACATCGACCTGGTGCTGGAGTCCCTGGCCTCGGGCCACTGGGACTTCGTGATCACCAATTCCTTCACCCCGCAGATACAGCTGGCCATGGTCAGCGACGCGGCCGTGATCGAGGGCTGGGAGGCGGTGGACACTTACAACATGAGCCTCAGGGACACCGCGATATCCACGATGCTGTTCGTGAACAACATCCCCGAGGAGTACCGCCCCCACATCGTGGTGTACCAGAACTACGACGCCGACCGGGACCAGGGCGCGGTGTACTCCGTGCTGTTCGGGGCGGCCCGCTACGGGTTCTCGGTGGACCTGCTGTCGTACTCCAGCTACTCCAAGCAGATGCACAACCTGATCATGGCCCACGACATGTTCGTGGCCATGGGGGCGTCGATGAACCGGGACCCCACCATACCGGTGGCCACCCTGGACATGGGCTCGGAGGGAACGACCGTCACCACCGACCGCCAGATGGTGGTGCTGACCGGCTCCGGATCGCCGACCATATCCTTCACCGAGGAGTTCGGCGAGTACAAGCTGACCAACCTGCACGGGAGCGCCATCAGCTTCGAGCTGGTGCTCCCCGGGCCGGGGTACTACGAGGCGGGGCCGGGGATCACCCAGACCGGCGACCTGATCTACCGGGCCGACGGCACCGTGGTCTTCCGCGGCACCATCGGCGCGGAGGCTACGGGCACCATCGTGAAGCGGGGGGACCTCGCCGCCTATCAGTATGACGGCGGCGAAGCCTCGGCGGAACTGGTGTCCCGCTCCGCCGACAGCGTGCTGATGCGGGCCACCTCCACCGGCGGAGAGACCCGCATCTGGGTCGGCGGCCTCGACGCGGACCGCGACTACGACGTCATCGTCGACGGCGAGGTCGTGGCCACGCTGCGCTCCGACGACCTGGGGTGGGTAACCTTCCAGCGGAGCTACGGGACCTCATGGGCGGAAGTACAAGTGAGGGCGGCTACTTCCTGAGCCCTCTCCGCCGGTACCTGAAATGCTGGTCCGGCCCCACCAAGCGGTGGCTGGCGGCCCCGCCGGGCGCTCGCGGGCTGACGTGCCCGCTGTCGGTCCACCCCTTGATCAGGCCGAAGACCTCCGAGACCCCGCCCACCAGCACGAAGAACTTGGGCATGGCGACGCTCCCGCCGGACGCTTCATGCCCCCCGGTGGTCTCCTTCTCCAGGATACCGCGCGGGACCCTCTTTTGGAGGAAGCCGGTCATGCGGTTCCCGGCGTACTTGGTGAAAGGGACCTTGTCCCCGAAATGCTTCCTCACGAGGTACGAATTGTTCCTTCCCCACAGGTACCGGAGCTTGATGTACCAGCGGATGCGGTCCTGGCGGTAGGAACCTTCGCACCATTCGTGCCACACCACCGCGCCCTCGGAGTAACCGATGCGGTAGCCGCGGAACAGCATTCCCAGGCAGGCGTCGGTCTCATCCTGATGGAACCGGAAGTATGGGTCGAAGCCTCCCATCTCCTGCAGCGGGACCCTCCGGAACGACATGTTGCAGCCCACCATAACGGGGTACAGGCCGTCAATGCTCTCCCGCCTGGACTCGTCGAACCACAGGCCTTCGGGCGACACGGCGTTCCGACCCATGGCCGGGGAGCCGTCCGAGAAGCATACCGGACCGCCCACCCCGCCGACCAATGGATCGGTGTAGCCGGAGATGACGTTGGCGAGCCATCCCGGCTGGGCTATGGCGTCGTCGTCGATGAAGCAGACGATATCGCCGGTAGCTTCCGCCAGCCCCATGTTGCGCGCGGAGGAGATGCCGTCCAGCTTCTTCTGGTGGACCAGCTTGAGGTCGCCCTTGGAAGCAAGGAGCTCCAGCATGTCCCTGGTGCCGTCAGTGGACGGCCCGTCCACCACGATGATCTCATCGGGGCGGGGGTCCTGGGCCTCCAGGGAGCGCAGGCATTTGGTCAGCCACTGGATCCGGTTATAGGTGCACACCACCACGCTCGTGGAGGGTGCGCTCACGAGGGTGCCCCCTTGCGCAGGTCCAGCATGATGTGCCAGCTCCGGGGGCCGTAGTCCTTGACGAAGTCCTTCTCTTCCAGCGAGCGTATGAACCCAGATATCCTGCCGCCTCCCATGTTGTCCGTGAACATCAGGACATAGCCGCACAGAGGGTACACCAGCAAGCCGCCGTTGTGCCGCCTCAGTACGGTGTACCCGGGCAGCAGGTCCATTACCTCCTGGAACCGGTAGTGCTTGTGGTCCAGCACCTCGTCGTCCTTGCCCAGCAGCACCTTCCGGCCCGCCGCGAATAGCCTGGACCTCTGAGCGTCCACGAAGCCGAAGGCCCCCCGGTGCGGGACCGACAATATCAGGCGGCCGCCCGGCTTGAGGACCCTGTCCACTTCCTTCAGGGAGCCGATGGGATCGGGAACGTGCTCCAGAACATCCAGCATGCTGACGGTGTCGAAGGTGGAGCCGGCGAAGGGCAGCCGATCGGCGCTTCCCAGGGAGAACTCGCTGCCCTGGCACTTCTTCCGCGCCTCGGTCATGGTCCTGCGGTCCACGTCCAGACCGACCGCGAGCTCGCAGCGTTCGCCCACCCAGTGGAGGACCTCCCCGTCGGAGCATCCGATGTCAAGGTATCTTTTCCCGCTTGGCAGCCAATCGGATACCAGCTTGGCCCTGCCTAGCGGGCCGACCCCAGGCTCGTTCACGAGCGTGTTTTATAGATTCTGCCATTATTTATAGCCCCCCTGCACTAACGATGGCTGAGGGGGCGCTTGCGGTCACCTCCCCCCGAGCAATATTTATATCCTCACCTTGCCCGGGGGCGGCTCACGCCCCTATGCCCAGCACCATGAACGCTATGATGAGCCAGGTGTCCTGCAGGGCGTGGACCGTTCCCACGTACACCACGCTCCGGGTGCGCCGGTACAGGTACCCCATGACCAGGCCCATCAGCAGCGTGTATATGGCGAACATGAGGGAGCCCCAGAACAGCATGAACGCGGCGTTCAGGACGGCCGCGGCCGCGATGGCGTAGCCGGGGCCGAGCGCGGGGACCATGGAACGCTGGACGAGGCCTCGGAAAAGCGCCTCCTCCAGAAAGCCCCACAGCGCCAGGAAGGGAATGAAGAAGAGGGACTGCTCCCCGCCGAGGTGGAAGCTCTCCCAGAACCGCAGCCCCAGGAACAGCGCCTCGGCGAAGGCCAGGCCGATGGGCAGGAGGAACACCACCGCCACCGAGGCGTCCCGGAGGCGGGGGGAGCCGAGGTCGGGCAGGGCGACGGCTTTCGGGAAGATCGTCACCGCCCCGGCGGTCACGGCGAACACCACCACCGCGTCCGCGTACACGTTGCCGGAGGAGGGCAGCAGGGCGGCCAGCAAGGCGAGGGAGCAGACCAAGGCCACTGACGCCGACGGTGCCGCCACCGCCTCGCTGCGGTACGCGGAGGACACCGCCACCGCGGCGAACATGGTGATGAGCAGGAGCGCCAATCCCGGGACCACCGCCCCGCTCTCCCCGGTGGACACGAACACGTAGATGAACGAGAAGCCGGCGAGGGACAGGATCATCACCGGGACCAGGGGGAAAATGGATGGCCTCCCTGAGGCCATGGGGGTCCGGACCGTGGTGGCCAAGCGATCACCAGCTTACTGCCGACAACATCTCCCGGGCCGCCAGTATCAGCGCCAGGGCCAGGAAGCAGAACACCATGGGGGCGGCGTACCCTCGCCCCCTCCCCCGCGCGGCGGCCGTGCCGACGAGCAGCAGGCCGACCACGCAGGCGATGGACAGCATCAGCGCGGGGAACGGCAGTTCCAGCCCCAGGGGCGGGACTATCATCAATCCCCTCCTCCGCTGGGGCCGCTCACGGCCAGGGGCATCCATAGGGTCTTGACCTCGTTCCCGTCGTCAAGAACGAAGTAGATCGGCCCGGTCCCGGCCGAGAACGTGATGGGGTAGGACCACTGGTTCCCCGCGCCCAGGGTGAAGGTTATGGTGCGGGGGCCGAGCGCCCCCGCCATGGTGGGGGGGGCCTGGAAGTTGTTCCCGTCCCCGTTCACCGGCGAGCCCGCGCTGATGGTCACGCTCATCTCCCGGGCATCGGAGTAATGGGATGTCACGGTGATCCGCACGGTGATGAACTGGCCCGGCGAGGCCTGCTGGGGCAGCTGCTGCAGGTTGCCGTCGGCCCCGCTGATGGAGAACTCCGAGAAGTTCTCGGAATCGCCCGGGTCGTTGGCATATCCGTTGACGGCCACGGCGCCGGCCAGGACCAGCCCCGCCACCACCACGGCGCTGATCCCCATCTCCCCCCGGGAGGCGCCGCGCCTGACGGAGGCGCCGGTCCTCGGCCTAGTGAACACGGCGAACTGGTCGCCGGGAGGCAGGCCGCTGCGGCGGTACACCGCGTACGCGGAAATGATGCCGGTCAGCGCCACCACCGACAGCGCGACCATTATGAGAGTGAGGCTCGACACCACCCTTGCCAGGAAGGTACCCACGATGGCCATGACCACCGCGCTCATCCCGAAGGACAGGGCTATCCGCTCCAGAAGGGTGATGTTGAAGGTCCTCTCCTCCCTCCGGGTCACGAAGCTCTGG
Source organism: Methanomassiliicoccus luminyensis B10 (assembly GCF_000308215.1). Classification (NCBI taxonomy): domain Archaea; kingdom Methanobacteriati; phylum Thermoplasmatota; class Thermoplasmata; order Methanomassiliicoccales; family Methanomassiliicoccaceae; genus Methanomassiliicoccus; species Methanomassiliicoccus luminyensis. Next base: position 1,102 of record NZ_CAJE01000011.1, on the reverse strand, counting down.
GCCAGGATCTCGCGGTTCCCCGGGAACAGCGCCGAGATTATGGCATAGCCGGGGGCGAAGAACACGGCAAGGAACCCGAGGGTCCAGGTGAGGGGATTGTCAGGGCTGGAGAGCGAGAACATGACCGCCCCGGCCGCCAGGAGGCAGACCGCGACCAGGTCGTAAGGCCTGCCGGGACCGACCAGCATCTTCCCCCCTCTTTCTCCCACACGCTTCCCCCCGAGGTTCGAGTTCTCACTTTGGAGCAGGGCGTTCATGTACTTGTCGGTAGTTCTGCGCACGTCCAGTCTCCATGAGCGCGCCCAGGTGCGCCATCAGGCGGGGGGCCTCCACTTCCCACGAGTACGATGACATTATCAGCTCCCGGCCGTTCCGCCCGATCTCCTCGCCCCGCCCGGGGTCCCGGAGCACCGCGGTCACCTCCTCGGCGAACTGGCCGCGATCGCGGCCCACCAGGCAGTTGATCCCGTGCTTCAGCTCCGGTATGCCTTCCAGGGCCAGGGGGCTCACCACGGTGGGCCTTCCGGCCGACATCATGTCGATCACCTTGGTGAGTATGCCCACCCCCCGCCACATCGGGGCGACGCACACGTCGGCGGCCGATATCCATACATAAAGGTCGGGCACGAAACCCAGCATCTTGACCCCCTCAGGGGGCTCCTTAGCCAGCTCCCCGGTGCCGGCGATGTACAGCGTGGACCCGGGCACCTTCCTCCGCACCTCCGGCAGCATCTCGTCCACCAGGTACTCGGCGGCGTCCAGGTTCGGCAGGTATTTCAGCGTCCCGAAGAACAGGACCACCTTCTCGCCCTCCGGTATGCCGAGCCTCTCCCTGGCTTGCTCCCGGGACACGCACCTCTCCCTCACGGCCCCCATGTCCGCGCAGGTGGGGAGGGCCATCAGCTTGCGCGGATCGAACCCCAGCGAGGCGTACGACCGCACCTCCTTGTCCGATACCACCAGGACCGTGGCGGCCATCCTGGCCACCATGCGCTCCATCATCAGGTTCCCCAGCACCCAGTAGCGGGACTTGCCCATGACGCGGGAGAAGTCGACGATGTTGCCGTGGTTGTCCCACACCATGGGGACGTCCAGGAGCCGG
>NZ_CAJE01000010.1 GCF_000308215.1 Methanomassiliicoccus luminyensis B10 | reverse complement strand
CGGCCAGCCCCCCCGCCAGGGCATAGTAGGAGCCCTCGGCGAACACCAGGGATATGCCTTCCCCCTTCCCCCTCCGGAGGGTCCTCCAGAAGATGGCGGCCTCGTTCATGAGGAAGAGGAGGTAGCGGGAGAACTTGTTCCCCCCTTGATCGTACACCTTCTTGTCGAAGCTGCTCACCTCGATGGGCACCACCTCGAACCATTTGGACAGGAGATACAGCAGCTTGGGGGTGCGCTCGGTGTTGGCTGGATCTACTTTAGTGTACGGTATGAAAGCGACCTTGCGGCTCACGAGCATCCGCCCCCGTAGATGCTCAGCAGGCGGTCCACCGCCACTTCGAAATCGAAGTCCCGCAGCGCCAGCTGCCTGGCCCGATGCCCCATGGAATCGAGGCGGACGGGATCCTCCAGCAAGGACAGCAGGTCCTCGGCCATCGCCTTCGGCGCCGGCCGGATCATGGCGCCGGCCCCCTCGTCCACGATGTCGGTCTTGAGCCCCCGGCCGAAGGAGGTCGCCACGGGCACGCCGCATGATATGGCCTCGATGGCGGTGAACGGGAACAGGTCGACCCTGCTGGCGATGGCCAGAAGGTCGGCGCAGTTGTACAGGACGGGCATGTCCCGGCGGGCCAGGTGGGAGGTGTTGATCTCCACGTTGTCCTCCAGCCCCAGGGCGCGGACCATTTCCCGGAGCGCCCCCTCCTGCGGCCCGGCGCCCTTGATCACCAGGAGGGCGTCGGGATCCCAGTTCCTCAGGTGGGCCATGGCCTTCAGCAGGATGTCCATGCCCTTGTTGTCGTGGAAGCGGCCGATCGACAGCAGGACGTTACGGTCCTCGTCGATGCCGAAGCGCTGCCGGGACTCGTGCTTGTTCATCGGACGATATAACTGGGTGTCCACCCCGGAGTGCACCACCGGGGACATCTTGTGGTCCGGGAACCCCGTCTCCAGGAGGTGCCCGCGGGCCGACCGGGAGCGGGGGATCACTCCGCCGCAGTGCTCCGCCATGGTGCGCCCGAAGGCCCCGTAGAACCTCTTCTGGGCCCAGCCCAAAGGTCCGCGCATGTAGGTATCCAGCTCCTGCCACACGAACATGTTGGTCCCGGGGTCCCGGGTGGCCGTCCATGACAGCATGGTGCCCGGCTGGAACACCTCCCCGGACTGCACCACGTCCAGCTTCTGCTTCCTCAGCACCGGCGCCAGGGACGGGGTCAGGGGGGCGAGGGACGGGGGGAACAGCAACGGCAGCCGGGTGGGCAGGTACTCCACGTACGGCTGGGCAAGGTCGCTGCGCTCCTTGGGCCGGTAGGTGTCGGCGACGTAGATGGTGACCTCGTGCCCCCGGCGCGCCATCCTCCTCCCCAGCTCCACGATGTTGATGTCCCCGTCGGTGCCCGGGGTGAGGTTGGCGGTGCTGAGCACGCTACCGTCCGCCGCCACGTCAGCGGTCTTGGTTATCAGGTTCACCAGCCCGATCCTCATCGTTATCCCCTCGGTGCGGGCGGCGCGTACATCACCCAGTAGTTGCCGTTGTCATAGACCTTGTAGTTGGACGCGGCCTGGTCGGCATAATAGTCGTACATGTTACGTATGCCCCATTGCCGGTACCACAGCTCCGAGGTATCGTCGAACACGTACGTACCGGGCCCCAGGTTCGCGCTCAGGTTCCGCGGCGGCTCGGGGTACACCGTGGAATACTTTAGCCGCTGGTAGTCCTCCCCGGAGCTGCCCCAGACCTTGTACGGATAGTATCCCCCGACCACATAGGTGGGGGGAACGCCGTTGGCCAGGTACTCGGACACGGCCATGCTCTCGTCGCTGCTGGTGTACAAGCTCTCCTGGTAGAACAGGGTGCTGGCGACCAGGACCACCGCCACCGCCACCACCGCCGCGAGGGCGGGCCGGGCGATCCTCCGGCCCTTCCCCATCAGGATGGGGACGAAGATTATCGGGGCCACCAGCATGATGTAGAGAAGCCCCCGGTCGTACAGCTGCCCGTTGAAGAACAGCGTGTCCAGGGGGATGATGATGAGCGGGATGAAGAAAAGGGGCAGGATGTTCTTGGGGAGCCCCACGGCGGTGCTCTTCCGGCGGTTGTACCAGAAGACTATGAACGCTATCAGGGTCAGCAGGCCGAACAGGCCCACCGCGAGGGTGCGTATCTGCGGGTACAGGGTGCCCAGTATGTTGTCCGCAGAGGTCCGCATCACGATCTGGTCCTGCATCGTCTCCCCCATGTAGCCGAGGTACTGCACCCTCTCGGCGATGAACTTGGAGAGGTTGAGGGTGAACTCCCCGGCCCCGGTGATGTACCAGCCCAGGAAGATCAGGAGGAACGCCCCCACGGGCCAGGCCTTCTCCTTGCGCATGGGCCGGTCGCGGGCCATGAAGAAGCGGTGGAGCCGGACCATGACCTCTCTCAGGAACACCGCCCCCAGGACGAATATCATGGTGGTCGGGTGGGCCAGCACCAGGAACGAGAACAGGGCGACCGCGGTGAACTTCCAGGCCCTCCCCTCTCTTTCCAGGCACACGAATATGAGCAGGCCGATGGCCAGCCCTATGGACTGCGGTGAGAAGTTGAACTGCAGCCACACATTGACGAAGGCCACTATCAGGAAGGCCATGCGATAGTCGAGGCCGGGGACATAGGTCCGGGTGAACAGGTACATCGCGGCCAGGGTGAACGCGGCGACGAAGAGGGGCCACAGCTTCAGGAACAGCAGCTCGGGCGGGTTCCCCAGGAGGATGTACGACGCGGCCAGGGCGAAGAAGCCGGGGTAATTGTACGAGTATTCGAACGCGGCGGCCGAGGACACGAACCCGTTGCGGGCGATGTCCACCGCCGAGTAGTAGTGCATGTACGAGTCGAATATGGTAGGATACTTCTCGAAGAGGGCAGGCGCTCCCCACATGGCGACGAAGAGCATCAAGGTCTGCAGGAAGAACACCGTCTCCGAGCCCTGCCTCATCCCGATGAACATCCCCAGGGCCATGACCCCGATGCCGATCCAATACGGGAGAGGAAGAACGCCCCACAGCCCGAAAGGAGTGCCCACGGGGACGCTCTGGAACTCATGCCCTATCGAGGAGGCGATGCATATCGCAAGGCCGGTGAGCGACAGCAGGTAAAGGAACGCTGGTCGTATCCTATTATTGGCCTTCTTCAACTTTTGCCTCCCTGATAACCAGGTTCCTATGTTAACGGCCGGGTTATTAACCTATGCGAGAACGCGCCCATGCCTGGGATGTGAGAAGTTCGCAACGGGCACCGGCCATCTGGCCACAAGCGACGAGCGGCCGCGCCCCGGGCCGACGGCCCGATGCAACAATCCCAAGCATTATATCGCTCATTGCATTCGGTATCGCCATAGATAATACTGCATGGTGATCATTACGAAAGGAAGGACCCTGGTCGATCTTGGATTCGTTGCTGCGCTGTTGATATCCGTTGCCTTGGTGGGCGGTTACGCGCTGGGCGGTGGCTTCGACGATTGGGACACCGACGGCCGGGGCCTCCCCTGGAACAGCTCCCGGGACATTTCCGGGGACCCGCTCAGCCCTGGTCCCGACCAGCCCGATCGGTCGCCCGACGGCGATAGCACCGGTCCGGGCGTTCCCCCGAACCCTTCCAACGGAGGGCCGAATGCCCGGCCCGACAGCGGCGACGATCAGCAACCTGGCATCGTGGACGGTGACCAGACCGACGGGAAGGTCAAACTGGCCTTCGTGAACTATGCCTACAACGCGGTGGCCGGCAGCGCTGCCCCGTCCTATGACATCATGGCCTATGACACCGGCCGGTCCAACTACCAGGCGTACACCGGCGATCTCGTCCTCGAGGCGGAGATCACCCCGGCCGCCGGGAACGTCACGGCCCCCGCCCCCGTCGCCGGCAACGGGGGGCTCTACACCTTCAATGCGAACTTCGACCGGCCCGGCGAGTACACGCTCAAGGTGACCCCCTATGACGGGAGCGGCAACGTCATCGGCGACCCCGCCGAAGTGGCAGTGAACGTAGTGACCGCGCAGGGAGCGGTCACCGATATCGACAGCTCCGCCAGCCCCCAGGGCAACGGCACCTCATTCACTACCACCGTCAAGGTGCTGCAGATGGACGCCAAGAGGCAGTCGGTGCTGACGGTGAGCGAGATCGTGGTGAGCGTCAACGGCACCGAGCACGGGTCGAGGCTCAGCTATCCGAACACCGGGGTCACCGTGGGGAGCGTGACGATATCCAGCGCCGACGCCGCCCCCGGGGAGCAATACAACATAATAGTATACAGCGGCGATCGCGTCGTAGCGGCCGCGGCCGGCACCGTACCGCGCTGACCGGCGCCCGCTGCGGAGCTCGGCGGCTCCGTATTATATTTTTTATTTCCTATGATCGTCACCTTATCTCGTGGTCCCGGCCCATAGCTATCCTCCCTCGAGACCGCGCCGCTGGACATGTTCCGTGGGATGGGCTCACAAGAATTATCTTATTTAAGAAAGCTTTAAGTAACGGGCCCTACAAAGTACTCCCCCAGCCGTCAAACAAGGACACAACATTGGACTGTCAAAGTTAGCATTAGCCTTAGAGCTAGATAAGCAAGAGATCCGAGAAGGTCACAACAAGCAGTAGGGGTGGTTCGATCAGCGCAAGCTCTGTCAGGAGGAGGATTGGGAGTGGCCACTGAAAAGATAGTGGTCATCATCCCCGCTTTGAACGAGGAGATCAGCATAGGCCAGGTGATCGACGACGTTCCGAGGCGGGAGCTTCTGGAGAAAGGGTACGAGGTCCAGGTAGTGGTGGTGGATGGCAATTCCACCGACCGCACCAGGGATATCGCCCGGGAGAAAGGGGCCAGGATACTGGTCCAGAAGGGCAAGGGGAAGGGGGTGGGCGTGCGCGAGGCCATAGCCCTGTGCGACCCCAAGGAAGTGGTCCCCGAGGTCCTCTCGCTCCAGAGCGGGAGGTGCTACCACCTGGACAACCTGTCCGTCTTCCTGGACGCCAAATATGTCATCATGCTCGACGCCGACGGCACCTACCCACCGCGCCACATCATCGACTTCGTCAAGACCCTGGGGTCGGGCGCCGACGTGGTCATGGGCTCCAGGTTCCTCGGCGAGATCGCCGACGGGGCCATGACCGGGCTCAACCACTTCGGCAACATAGTCCTGAGCGATGTCGCCTCCCTGCTGTACCAGCACCAGTGCACCGACCTGTGCACGGGCATGTGGGGCTTCACCGCCCAGGCCCTTCGGACCCTCGAACTGGACTCCCGCCACTTCGAGCTGGAGGCGGAGCTGTTCGCCGAATCGCTGAAAAAGGGCCTCAAGGTGGAGGAGATCGCCATCACCTACCTGCCGAGGCGGGGGGAGACCAAGCTGGTCCCGCTGAAAGCGGGCTTCGCCATCTTCAGCAAGCTGCTGGAGAGGAGGTTCTGGAGCGCCGATGGCGAGTTCGACATGAGACTGGAGAAGAGCCGGGAGAAGGCCCCCGCCTCTACGACATCGCAGCGGACATAGCAAGGTGATCGGGTTTGCGCGTGGCCATGGTCACTCCCGAGTTCCTGAGCTGGGGCGGCGTCGGCAGCTACGTCATGCAGCTCTCCAAGAACCTGCCGTCCGACTATGAGGTGCACGTCCTCTGCCTCGGCGGCGAGGACGGCAGCGACAAGGACGTCGGCAACGTCCACGTCCACTCCCTGGGCACCGCCAAGGACACTTTCATGTACAATAACCAGTTCCAGCTGTCCCTGTGGCGGTCCTTCAGGGACCTCCAGGAGGCCCACGGCTTTGACCTGGTGCACGCCAACCACGCCCAGATGGCCGACATCATGCTCAAGCTGCTGGGAGAGGAGGTGCCGTCCGTTACCACGGTCCACAGCACCATCGGCTCGCAGCGGCAGGGCACCAAGATGTCCAGGCTTCCCCTGAACCAGCTGGAGAGATCGGAGAGGATGACCTTCTTCCTCCTCCCGTTCCTGAGGGCGGCGGAGCGGATGTACATGAACCGCTGCTCCTCGCTCATCTTCGTGTCCGAGTTCATCCGCGACTGGTGCGTGGAGAGGTTCGGGGTGGACTGTCCGTCCCAGGTCATCCACAACGGCATCGACACCGAGATGTTCTCGTCGAAGGACCTCGGCGAGTGCGGGGAGAGGTTTCCCGCGCTCCAGGGCAAGGAGAACATCGTCCTGTTCTCCGGCCGCATGATCGCCCTCAAGGGGATAGTGACCGCGATCCAGGCCCAGGCGATGCTGGACCCGGCGCTGAAGGCCCACTTCGTGTTCGCCGGCAACGGGGACACCGGCCAGTGGGAGCTGCTGGCGAGGAGCGCGGGGCTCCCGCCGGAGCGCTGCACCTTCCTCGGCTCGGTCAAGTACGAGGACATGCCCTACTTGTACCCCTTAGCCTCGGCGTTCATCCTGCCCTCCTACTCGGAGAGCTTTCCTCTTACCATACTCGAGGCCATGGCGTCCGGGGTGCCGGTGGTGGCGACCCAGGTGGGCGGGGTGCCGGAGATGATCACGCCGGGGAGGGACGGACTGCTGGTCCCTCCCAGGGATGCGCGCGCTCTTTCCGACGCCATAAGCACAGTTCTGTCCGACCCGCTGTTCGCAAGGCAGATGTGCCTCAGCGCCCGGACCAAGGTGCTCGAGGAGTTCAGCGCGGCGGTCATGGCTAAGCGCACCGCCGAAGTATATACGTCAACTGTGGAGGGATGGTCGTGAAGGTACTGCTGGTGAATCCGCCCCGGTTCGAGGGCGTGTCCGTGATACGTGAGGAAAGATGCGAGGTCACCGAGCGGTACTCGGTGCTGGAGCCGTACTCGCTGCTGCAGATCGGGGCGCTGCTCCGGGAGAGAGGGCACCAGGTCTCGCTGACAGACCTCAACGGGCGAGACCTCGGCTACCCAGCCCTCGAGCAGGCGGTGAGGTCGTTCCGCCCCGACGCGGTGCTGTTCCGCTTCACCCCCACCACCTTCGACTGGGACATCAAGACGGCCCAGATGGTCAAGGGCATCGACAAGTACGTGCGCACCGCGGGCATTTGCTGGACGCTGCGGACCCTGTCCCCCCTCGTAATGGAGCAGGTGCCGGAGATGGACGCGTACGTGCGAAGCGAGTGCGAGAGCGTCGCGCCGGCTCTGGTGGACGCGTGGGACCAGGACGCGGACCTGTCGGCGGTGCCGGGCATAACCTACCGGAACGACGGGGGATCCAAGATCAACGAGGACGCCAAGCCCATGAAGGATTACGATTCCCTGCCCATGCCCGCGTACGACCTGCTGCCGGACCTGGACCCTTACTTCGTCACCGCCCCGGCGGGGAAGCCGTTCACCATCCTCTATACCAGCAAGGGCTGCCCGTTCAAGTGCTCCTTCTGCACCGTCGCCGGCACCCCCTGGAAGATGCGGTCCGCGCCCGGGATAATGGACGAGCTGCGGTTCCTCAAGGAGCACTACGGGCTCAAGACCGCCTCGTTCTTCGACGAGACCTTCACGTTCAACCGCAAGAGGGTGGAGGAGCTGTGCCTTCTGATGAAGGAGGAGGACCTCCGCATCAAGTGGTACTGCAACACCCGCGCCCATCTGGTGGACCGCCAGCTGCTCGAGCAGATGCGCTCGGCAGGATGCCGGGGCATATCGTTCGGCATCGAGTCGGGAAGCCAGCGCATCCTGGACTCGGTGGAGAAGCACATCAGCGTCGATCAGGCGAAGTCGGCGGTGCAGGCGGCCCGCCAGGCCGGGATCAAGACGTTCTGCTCCTTCATACTAGGACTACCTGGCGAGGACTGGGACAGCGTTAATGAGACGCTGCGGTTCGTCAAGGAGACCCTCCCGACGTCGGCGCAGTTCAACGTGGCGGTGCCCTACCCCGGGACCAAGCTGTACGAGCAGATCCACGGGAACGTGGCCACCCTGGACCTGGACTTCCGCAAGATGTACCAGGACGATGCCATAGTAGGAACGGAGAAGCTGAGCCCCCAGGACCTGAACAGGGCGAGGGAGATGGCCTACCGCTCGCTGTACACCTCGGGCCGGTGGTGGAGGTCCAACATCGCGCACGTCCTGAAGGAGCCGGCCGACCTGGACCTCGCGGTCCGCTACGCCATGAAGATCGCCAACAACTACCTGCTCCATGGGATGAAGCACGCTCACTAGGCTGGTACGATGGAAACGAAGAAGATCGTGATGACCTCGACTTTCTATCCCCCCTTCCACCTTGGGGGGGACGCGGTGCACGTAAGGTACCTGTCCGAGGAGCTGGTGAGGAGGGGGCATGAGGTGCACGTGGTGCACAGCCTCGACGCGTACGACCTCAAGTCCAGGGGGAAGAGGCCCCGGGCGGAGAGGACGGACGTGATCACCCACCCGGTGGAGACGCCCATGGGATCAGCGGGGGCGGCCCTGTCGTTCCTGACAGGGCAGAACCGCGCGGCGGAGAGGGTGCTCCGCAAGGTGGTGTCGGAGGTGCGGCCGGACTGGGTCCACCACCACAACATATCGCTCCTGGGGCATGGCGTGCTGGACATCGGGAAGGCCCCCAAGCTGTACACCGCCCACGATCACTGGCTGGTGTGCCCTCGCAACGACATGATATACCTGGGGAAGGAAAGGTGCACCTCGCGGGACTGCACCGCCTGCTCCCTGCGCTCAGGACGTCCTCCTCAGTTCTGGAGGACCGAGGGGCTACGGGCCAGCGTCGATGCGCTGGGCGGGGCCATCGCCCCATCGCAGTACATGGCGGGAGTGCTGAAGAAGGACGTAGGCCTGGAGTCCACGGTCCTTCCGAACTTCGTCCCCCGGCCGCCCCGCGTTCATGGCGAGGACATCCCGCCGCACTTCATGTTCGCGGGGGTCCTGGAACCCCACAAGGGACTGGACCTCCTTCTGCGCGCTTACGTGCGCTCCGAGGCCGCGGCCGAGCTGCACGTGGCGGGGAAGGGCAGCCTGGGGCCGATGGTGGACGAGTACTCCCGCCGCACCGGCGGGAAGGTCAGGAACCTGGGCTTCCTGAGCAGGGACATGCTCATGCCGGAGGTCTCGTCGGCCCTCTGCCTGGCGTCGCCGTCCGCCTGCCTGGAGAACTCCCCGCTCTCCTGCATCGAGGCGCTGTCGCTGGGAACGCCGCTCCTGGTCTCGCCGAACGGCGGCCTGCCGGAGCTGGTGTCCGGCCCCTGTGGCCTCGTGGCCGACCTGGACGAGGACAGCCTGGCGTCCGCGCTCCGCATGTTCGAGGAGCAGGCGGAGCTGCGCTCATCGCTGTCCTTCAACGCCCTCCGGCGGTACGAGGACGTCCACACGCCCGAATTGTACATAGCTTCCTATCTTCAGCTGGCGGGGGCGTTGACCTGAAGGCCGCGACCATCAGCGCCCTCCGTCCCCAACGGGCGGGCCAGGCATTGGCTGGCGCTAATATCGATGATATGGGGAGAGGGCCGCTCGCCGCCCCCGCGGAAGGAGCGGGGTCCCTCACAAACATGATAAGCAACAAGAAGCAAAGGAGTAGCAACGGAGGAAAGAACATGCATGGTAGGGGAAGTATGGAATGCCGTTCACTGGGGGGTCGGCCTCCTTGTTGAAATGCAGGATCATAGACTCGACCGCGGACCTGCTGGTGCTTCAGCCGGAGTGGGAGGCACTGCGCAAGGAATGCAGGGGCTCGATCTTCATGTCGTTCGATTGGGCCATCGAGTGGCTGCGACACTTCGACAAGGTGGTGTCGCCGAGGATAATGCTGGTGGAGGACGGGGACGAGATCGTGGCCATCGCCCCGTTCGTGGTGATGGAGCACCGGGCCATGGGGCTCAAGATGAAGAAGCTCTCCCTGGTCGGCAACGGCGCGGGAGTGGCCGAACTATACGATCTCGGAATATTGTGGCGGGGGGACCGCGACGAGGTACTGGATGCCCTCGTGGAGGGCATGGGGGACCTGGACTGGAACGTGCTGCAGCTCAACGAGATGAGGGAGGACGAGATGTCCTCCGCCCTGCACCGGAGGGCAGGGGAGCTGTGGGAGACGGACGAGGCAGTAAGGATACCGTGCCCGTGCACCGAGCTGCCTGCCGGCGGGGACGTGTCGGAGGTGATATCGTCCCGCACCAGGAGGACCATAAGGAAGGCCATAAGCACCCTGGAGGCGGACAGCCGCATCGGGTACCGCTGCGTGGACCTTCCGGACGAGGCGGCCGAGGCCGCCGCCATGTACGCCCTCCAGCACGTGGAGCGGTGGGAGGACCGCCAGGGCAGCATCTTCACCAACCAGAACCTGTCCGGGTTCCTCAGGGACGTCATGATGGCCACGGTGCAGGAGGGACGGGGGATGATCTACGAGGTGTGGATCGACGGCTCCCTGGCGTCCCAGATGCTGTGCCTGGAGGACAGGGATGTCATGCGCGCCTACCGCGTGGGCATGACCAACCGCTTCTCGGAGTACTCCCCCGGGAACCTGGTGGCGTTCTACGCCATGACGGAGGCGCAGAAGGCCGGGTTCACCCACTTCGATTTCGGCGCCGGCCCGGAGGAGTTCAAGTACCGGCTGGGGGCCAAGGACCGCCCCCTGATGCGCATACAGGCCAAGAGGGGCGGGATGAGGGCCGCGGCCAAGCTGTCCTCGCTGCCGGGCGTGAAGCAGATCATCGACCGCTCGGGAGCGAGGGACCAGGCCCTGAGGGTCCTCTACGAGTGCGGGACCGCCCCCAACTCCAAGTGATCACCGCGGTTCGTAAGTGGACTGCACCAGCCCCGAGGGGAAGCTCCTGCTCTCTACCAGCCGGAGAATCCTCTCCCTCCCGTCCGGGAAGAACAGGGGGATGCCCTCCCCCAGTATCACCGGCACCACCGAGATGATATACCGGTCGATGAGCCCGGCGGAGAGGAAGGAGTCCACCAGCTCGGCGCCTCCCACCAGCCATATGTCAGAGCCATTCTCCGATCTCAGCCTCTCGGCGAACTCCTTGGCGGGGCCGCTGACGAACTCCACGTTGGCGTCGCGCCCTTTGCGGGCGGTGGAGAATACGTAGCCCTTCTTCCCCCCATAGGGATAGCCGCCCAGCTCCGGCAGCTGCTCGTAGGTGGTCCGGCCCATCACCACGGTGTCCACCGTGGCCAGGAACTCGGAGTAGCCGTAGTCCTGGTCGTCCAATGGGGGCAGCCAATCCACGCTGCCGTCCTTCCGCGCGATGTACCCGTCCAGGCTGGTGGCGATGTAAAGCACGATCTTCCTCGGCCCGCTCATCACCGGCCTCCTATCTCGATCACGGTCTTGATGTTGTCATGGGGCGGCGCCAGGGCCTTCTGGAACTCCTCCATCCGGACCCGTTGCGTTATGAGCGAAGGGAGCGCGCCGGGCCACTCCTCTTCCATCCTGCGCATGTCCTCGATGCCCTGCTCGAAATGCTCCTTCTTCGCGCTCACCGAACCGAACAGCATCTGCTCCTGGAGGACCATGTTCGAGAGCACCTTTCCCATCTCCTCGCAGATCGCTTGTTCCCGGTATATTCCCAGGAGGCACATGGCCCCGTTGCGGTCCAGCCTCTGCAGCGCGCTGACGGCGGGGCCGGCCGCCCCGGTGGCCTCGATGATGATGTCGAACCTCTCGTCCAGCTGGGATATCGGGACCTCCCTGGTGCTGATATAGCGGCCTCCCACGCGCTGCACCGCCTGGGCCTTGGGATTGTCCTTGTCCCCGGTGGCTATGGCGATGACCTCCAGGCCCCTCAGCCGGAGCACCATCGTCGTCAGCAGGCCGATGGCGCCGACCCCTACCACCAGGGCGTTCTTCGGTTCCCACCTCATGCGCCGCTGGACCCAGAACACCTCGTC
>NZ_CAJE01000009.1 GCF_000308215.1 Methanomassiliicoccus luminyensis B10 | reverse complement strand
CGCCTTCACCAGGTACTTGGCATCGGTGAGGCCCTTCTCGGCGGCGAAGCCGTGCAGCATGTGGATCCCGTGCTCGCGGTAGTGCCCGGTGCGGCATCGGTCCATCTCCCCGCTGCGGCAGTTGATGCAGTTCTCCGGGCAGGGGCGGCGCACCGTCGGCACTACCAGGTCCCCGGCCTTGACGTTCGTGACGCCCCCGCCCACCTCCTCCACCCTGGCCAGCGCCTCATGGCCGATGATCAGGCCCCGCTCCCCTTCCGGCGGGGCCCCGTACACCCCCTCTCCGATCTCCATGTCAGTGCCGTCGATGCCGACGCGGACCACCGACAGCAGCGCCTGGCCGGGCCCCGGGGACGGTATGGGACGTTCCTCCAGGACGACAGAGCCCCTGTTGGGCGGGTAGGCCACCAGGGCCTTCATGGTGCCAGCGGACCTTGGTCTAGGGATTTCCCCAGCGGTCGACCTCATCATGAGTATCCACGTTCAAGGCCGAACGATAAAAAGAATGCGCTAGGAATGCAATGTGGCTGGACCGTCATTCAGGACAAGCCCAAGCCTAATGAGATTAACGCATGTCTGTCATTAGTCTTTATGAAAAGCGCGTTCAACCTCTAGCCGTTCAGAATAAAAAAACGCTGCTTAGAACCCGATACTAACAACCCAGATGGATATCAGTGGTAGTTATATATACATATCATCAATCGCAGATAGGTATCAGTGATAGGTTTATATTGTTATCATCAATTACGGATATAGATGGAAAACAGCGAGGACTCGTTTGTTATCCCCTACCTATTGAGCAAATTGGGAATAAAAGGAGACCACGTCATAAGTAAAAACCAAAGTATAGATAATTTCTATTTTGACCTGATAATAGTAGATAAACAAACTGGCATAACGTATTATGTTCTTCAAAAGCAAAGAGCCAACGTTGACAGCCTGGCTCAAATAAATTTTTATAAAGATATTATTGAGTCGAGGTCATCAAAGGTTGACAAACGATTTGTACTGGCCACTAGGAAGGCCATGGTGAGCATGTATGAATTGGCCAACACACTCGGGATTCTCATTGTGGATATGCCATTTGGCCTTTCCGATCGCAGCGAGCCCCGGCGTCAACCTCAATCCAAATTAAAAATCACCTCGGAAAAATCATGGATGATAGCAACGGCATTATTGAAGGAAAAAGCCTCTTCAATCAGGGCATTATCCCTCAACCAAAATGTATCATATGGTTGGGCTTACGCCACAATAAATAATCTTTTGGATAAAGGCGTTGTAAAGAAGAATGATAGCTGGGTATCGATCGCTGATGTAGGAAAACTACTCAACGGCGTTGCTTGGGAAAGGCCCACTTTAAGTTTAGTGAAGAGTGAGGTCAAGATGGGCGGAGGGAACGTCTTTGATGCAGCTAGGAAACTGTCGGAGATTCTTGATGATTTAAGAATCAAGTATGCAATTGCTTGCTACCTGGCAGGGACAATGTACACTGGTTATGGGGTGAGGTATGACTCACTTCAGATATACATCGAAGAAAAAAGGATGGGAGAAGTATCAAATTATTTATATAATGATTCAAATTATGGAACAATATCAGTCCAATTCCTCTCCCCAGATAGAGATGTATTCGGGAATTTGCAGGTCAGACAAGGCTTGAAGATTACATCACCATCCCAAACGTTGCTGGATTTGGCTGGGTTAGGACATAGAAGTGGTGATATGACAAAAGCGATGGCTGACATGTATGATCGCTTATGACGCCTCCTCAGACATAATTCGTGATTCTTTCGATGAGCTTGTGCATATCGCTCGCTATATTGAGGCCTCGGAACGAGACAGGCATAGAACAGTGTTGATTGGGGGATGGGCCGTACATGTATACAATCCATGGTATGGCTCGATCGATATTGATCTTATTACAACGGGTAGGCGAATTCGCAGCTTATCCCGAGAGTTGCAACGCAACAGGGGATTCATCCTGGACAGGGTACCAGACAGGTCAATAACAGTGCGAAAAAGAACGAGTTATGGAAGAGATATTGTCCTTGACTTCGGCAGGCGTGAAGAACCATATAGATTTGCGGGTCAGGAATGCTCAATGACATTTAATATGCTAGAGGGAAGAACGCAGAACAAGCAAATTCAAGAAGCCCTTTATTTTGCGGTACCCGAACGGACCTTACTATTGTTTTTCAAACTAAAGGCAGCCTGGGACAGAAACTATCGTCTCACCAACGGAAGCTCGCGAGATATCTCATGGGAAACCGAAAAAGTCAGGAAAGACCGGGCCGACATTATCGCATTATTGGATCCCAACGCCGGAGGGCAGAATATAGACATCAACTATCTGGGTAATCTGCTTTCTACATATCCATTTTTGTTCCAGGCTTTAGAATTGGTTCCGAGTCAAGAAGCCGTTGACATGTACAATGGTATGGGGAACGATAGGATGTCTTTTCAAGAAGTAAAGGACGTGGTTGAAAGCTTGATGAGGCTGCTCCGATAAAAGTAACAACAATTTTGAGATGGCCTGTCGAGAGATGCGTCCATCCCTTGGCCAGAGACCGGTCCACAGTATCTAGATGAGGCGTGGTGAACCGGCTTGAAAGGGCGATCATAGAAATGAATGATTCAGAGGGGTTTTTCAGAACGCCTCGGCGGCGGCGTGGACCTCGATGCCCCGGCCGGTGATGGCGTACGGCTTGACCCTCCGTGAATGCTGGATGCGCCGCATCTTCATCACCCTGACGGTGAGCTGGATCTCCGACCTCTCCTTCAGCTCCTCGTAGCGCAGGGCGATGACGCCGTCCACAGCGTACTCCACCAGGCCGTCCCGGGAGGCGTTGGGATTGTCGTCGGCGACCTCAGCGGTCATGAGGCAGGTGGCCCCGGTCCTTTTTATCATCTGGATCAGGGTGAACAGGTTGGACCGCTTGTCGTGGTCGCTATCGAACAGAAGGTTCAGCAGCGACACCGAATCGAGCACTATGCGGGAGGCCCCAAAGCCCTTGATGAACTCGGGGAGCTCGCTCTTCACCCTGGCAATGGTGGTCTTGGCGTCGGTCGGTTCCAGCTTCACGATCGCCAGCTTCTTCTGGTCAATGTAGGGCCGGAGGTCCCACCCATAGGACCGCGCGTTGCCGATGATGGATTCCTGGTCCTCCTCCAGGCTTATGAATATGCCTTTCTCCCCTTCCTTGAGGCCCTGGTTGATGAACTGCAGCCCGAAGGTGGTCTTTCCGGTCCCGAACGACCCCATCACCACCACCGCCTGCGATCTGGGGAGCCCCCCCTCAAGCATCTCATCCAGGCCCTCTATTCCGGTCTTCACCCTGTCCATGGTATCATCCTATCCTTTCGGTATCGATGACCACCAGCCCGCTTTGGGCCGTGACCACTGTCGCGAACCTCGCGATGCGTTCCTTTTCCAGGTGAGGGAGGAGGGAGATGAACTTCTCCACGTAGAGGTACCTCTGCCGCTTGGACGAGTTGCCGAGGCGGCTCCATTCGAAGAACAGGGAGCCGTCCACGGAGTCCTCCAGCATGCGCTGCTTCCTCTCGTCCAGGACGTTGTCGGTCAGGACCAGGTACACCACCCCGCCCCACTTCTTGGAGACCCTTTGCATTCCCCGGAGCACCGCCACCAGGTCGGTGATCTCGATGTTCGCGCTGACCACCAGATCGGTGAGGGAATCGATGATGATCATCGAGCCGGGGGCGTTCTCATCGAGATAGTTCACCAGGGACTCCAGCACATTGTCCTGGGGGCCCGAAGAGAATATCGAGCTGGACTCGCCCGCCCAGGAGCGCGGGACCACCGTCCTGCGGAAGTATGCGTCGGAGAAGTCCTTGAACTGGACGTTGCGATCGAAGGCGTCGTAGAACTCGTCATTGAAGGCGCTCTTGATCTCCTGGAGCACCTCGTCCCTGGAGCGGGAGAAGGTGATGTAGCATATCTTGTCGGGCAGCTTGGCGTCCTTGGCCCGGCCCAGCATGAACGGTCTCGATTCCGGCCGCTCCTTGGCCATGCACAGCTTGGCCGCCGAGGTCAGGGCGAACTCGGTCTGCCCCGCGCCCGGCTCGCCCACCAGCAGGACCACGGAACCGGGAGGGAACCCTCCCTTTATGATCGAATCGAAGTCGGCCACTCCAGAAGGCACGCTGTTAGCTACGTCTCGCATCCCATCACCGCGCGACGCCGTATCGTGCGGAGATATCTTGAAGCTTTCTGGCCGGCTGGATAAAAATAAGAAGATGGGGGCGCGGCCCCCGTCCCATGAAACGGTTTATGCCACGGCGCTCACGGTAACCGGGACAGCGGTCGTGGGGGAAACACGATCCCCGATGATGCTGCCCGCATCTGTCTGGGCCAGGTAAAAGCTCAGGACGTAATCGCCAGGAGTGTTGAACACTATCTTCATGGGCGAGTACGCGGCCAATGCCCCCTTGTCATTGAACTCCTCTATCGAACCGTTGCTGGAGGCCAGGGATATGGGGCCCTGGAACCCGCCTGCGGAGGATGACGCGGTGAAAGGCTGGGAGTCCAGGAAGACCCTGACAGTATATGGGTCCACTTGCACCATGCTCCGCATCCCCGGACCGTTCAAGCTGGCATCGTACAGCGCCAGCTGCTTGCCGTAGACGCCGCTGACAAGTACGTCCTGGGCGCTGATGGGCCGGTCGCTGTGTATCTCCAGGAACATCACCACGCTGGTATCGACGGCCATCCACATCTTGGTAGGCGCGGTGGGATAGTTGTTGTCGTTGACCAGTGTCGCTCCGTCCTTGTACCATTGCAGGCCGTAGTCGGTGACGTCCGCATCCGCCCTCACAGCGTAGTTGACGCCGGCCTGGAGGTCGCTCCCGCCGACCTTCGTTCCGCGGTCCGGATCATCCCCGGCCCACACAGGGACCCTGCCGGTGTAGAACCCGTCGATCCGGGGCCCATCAAAGATGTGGTCCGTGGCAGCCGGGGGCGAGGAGCTTCCGGAGTCGCCGGAACCGGAGCCTTGATTATCGTCGTCCGAAGGCGGGGTCGGTAACTCTGACTCGCCATCCCCGCTCGATTGATCACCGCCTCCCGTCGAGCTCGAACCTTCTCCGGAGACCTGATCGCCGTCGCCTCCACCGTCTTGGCCGCTCACTCCGCCGGAGGGAGCGTTGGGGAGCCCCCACGGCGAAGCGGCGTCAACATTGCTGGAGGGAGCGCCGCCGCTCCTGTTCCAATCGCTTAATCCCCCGCTCAACACGAGCACGCCCGCCACGGCGACGACCATCACGATCGCGATAGCCGTGACCGCTGCGATAATTCCAGTCCTGGTGCTTCTGCTCACATAATCATCTCGGACACTATAATTATCGCAATAGATACTGATAGTTCACAAATATGAACTTATGTACTCAGCGATCAAAGGAGGCCGCGGCCCCGGTCACTCGCAGAACGGCACAGCATGGCGGGCCTCACGATGGGCGGGGCACCGGGGTGATGCCGATGCTGTCGTAGCTCAGCACCGCCGGCGGCTTCGGTCCGATGTGCTGAACGGCCCTCTTGACGTCCAGGTACGCTTCCTCCGGGACCATCACCACCACGGACAGCCCCATCAACATGGTCTCCTCGTAGACCTTTATCCGCTCCGGCCGCACCCAGCTCGCCTCCGACTCCACGTACTCGAAGCCGATGGGGACAGGACCCTGGCTGAGAGATATTATCCCCCAGTCATCGTTGATGATGGCCCACTCTGCCTCAAGCTCGGGATTGCTCCGGGAGAGCATCTCGAGCCTCTGTATAATCACCTTCTCCACCGTCGAGGGGGCCATGAATGATACTCACACCCGGGCCCATATCTAGTTGGCGGAGACCTCGTCGGAAGAAGCGCAGGCCCTGTCCGCGGGGAACAATGTGATGATAAGGCTGGACTCCGGCCCGGCCTGGGGCCGCGGGGGTGCCTGGCGTACCGCCGTGCTGAAGAGGCTCGGCCTCAGCCGCTTAGCGCCCGGTCCAGGATCTCCAGCGCCCTCACCGACGCCGCTATCTTGACCTGCATGCGGTCCCCCGGGAAGACCTCCCGGACCACCGACACCTCGCCCATCATATCCAGCGCGATGTACACCAGGCCGACCGGCTTCTCCTCGGACCCTCCTCCGGGCCCCGCTATGCCGGTGATGCCGACCCCGATGTCGGCCCCCGCGGCCTTCCTCGCGCCGGTGGCCATCCCCCTGGCCACCTCCTCGCTGACCGCCCCATGATTATGGATGCTCGACCACGGCACCCCCAGAGCGGCGACCTTGGTGCCGTTGCTATACGTGACGTAGGACGCCAGGAAGTACTCTGAGGCCCCTGGCAGATCGGTGAGCATGGAGGCGAGGAGGCCTCCGGTGCATGACTCGGCCAGCGCAATGGTCAGATGCTTATTGATCAGCGCCCCTCTGACCCTGAACTCCAGCTTGAAATCGTAGTCCTCGGGCCACCCTTCCTCGCTCAAATCGTGACCTCCGGGGAGTGGTCCTTCATGATCTCCCTTAACCGCTCATCGCCCTTGACCTCGCGAATGGTCTCCGCCACCCCCTTCGGCACCAGGGACTCCCACTCCTCTCCCTGCACCATGCGGGTGCGGATCTTGGTGCCGGAGTAGATGTGCCGGTCGAACATCGGCGCCGCCCGGACCTCGTATCCCGCCTCCTCGAACAGCCGGCGGGTCAGCGGGTTGGTGGTGTATACGGCCTGGAACGGCGGCACCAGAGAGGCGACGTGGGCGACCCAAACCGCGTACCGGTTGATGTCGACGATGGGCACGAGGAAGAAGTTGTCCAGCCCCTCGTCGTGCAGGGCCCGGGACATCATGAGGTGGCGCTCCCCGGCGGTGAAGGGATTGTCGAAAGTGTGCGATAGCTGCGCGCTGCCGATCCCTACGATCATGCGGTCGCATTCCTTGGCGATGAGCCTCACCACTTCAAGGTGGCCCTTGTGGAACGGTTGGAACCGCCCGATCAAAAGCGCGCTGGTCTCCTTAGCCCTCATTCATTCTCCCTCGATGGTGTGGAGACTATAAGACAGGGGATATATGAAAAAATGCGGAAAAGAAGAGGAAAGGGAAAGTGTTTACTGAGGTGCTGGGCGTGCGGCGGGCGGGCGGATGGCGGACACGGTGCCCTTCTCCACCAGGTCGGACAGCTTGCGAAGCAGGCTGTCCTTGTTGGGCCCGCCGATCAGCGCCTTCTCCAGGACCTCTCCGAGGGTCTCGACCGGAACGACCTCTATCATGCTGATGTAGCGGTCCTCCAGGACGACATCCCTCATGTTGGCCTGGGGGATGAGCACCTTCTTCAGGCCGGCCTCAGCCGCGGCCTCGATCTTGGCGGTGACGCCGCCTACCGGCAGCACCTGCCCGCGGACGGACAGGGAGCCGGTCATGGCGATGGTCTGGTCCACCGGCACGTCCTCGAACGCGGATATGACCGCGGTCGCGACGCTGATGGATGCGGAGTCGCCCTCCACGCCCTCGTACGTTCCGACGAACTGCACGTGGACATCGTGGTTGGCGATGTCCTCCCCAGTGTACTTCTTGACCAGGGCGGACACGTTCTGCACCGCCTCTTTGGCTATCTCGCCCAGCTTGCCGGTGGCGATGATGCGCCCTCCGGACCTGGTCTGGGCGGGAGTGACCTCAGCGACGATCGGGAGCACTACGCCGGAATACTCGGACATGGAGCTTTCAGTGTTGAGAGCGGCCAGGCCGTTCACGACACCCACGGACTCGCCTTCGGTGACGAAGGTCCGGTACTCCTTCCTCGATTCAAGGTAGCGGTCAGCAATCTGCTGCTCCAGGCTGCGCGCGATCCTCTTGGCCTGCACCACCATCTCGCTGGTGACCAGGGGCTTCTGCTGCTCCCTGGCGACGTCGCCGGCCACGCGGACCAGGCCGCCAAGCTCACGGAGACGCAGGGTCAGGTGGCCGTGGCGGCCGGCCCTCCTCTGCGCTTCCTTGATTATCTCCCCAACGGCCTTGCGGTCGAAGTGGGGGATCTTCTTGTCCCTGGAAACTTCCTGGGCCACGAAGCGGATCAGCTTGGTCCTGTTCTCCGGCGTGTCCGGCATGGTGGAGCGCATGAACACCTCGTAGCCGTACCCCCTGATGCGGGAGCGCAGCGCGGGGTGCATTCCCTGGATGGCGTCGAGGTTGCCGGCGCACACCAGGATGAACTCGCACGGGACCGGTTCGGACTTGACCATGGCGCCAGAGGAGCGCTCGCTCTGACCGGTGATAGGGAACTTTCCCTCCTGCAGCGCGGTCAGCAGGCTCTGCTGGCTCTCGGTCCTCAGCATATTGATCTCATCGATGAACAGCACGCCCTTGGAGGCCTTGTGAATGGCCCCTACCTCCAGCCTCTCGTGGGCCGGGGTCTCCAGTCCGCCGCTCTGGAACGGGTCGTGCTTGACGTCCCCCAGAAGTGCACCAGCGTGCGCTCCGGTCGCGTCCGTGAAGGGCGGCATGTCGCCATCCTCGTGACCGACCAGCAGCTTGGGCACCATGTAGTTCTCTTGGCGGTTGCCCGAGTACCTCATGGCGAAGAACAGGATCGCAACGGCCAGAATGCCTATCAGAATGATGTTGGTGTCTGGCGGTTGGACGGTGACGTACAGCGCGATCGTCAGGATGAGCACCATGAAGATTATCGCGGTCACCATGGAGGCCTTCTGCTGCTTGCGCTGCATGGCCTCCTTCTTCTGGGCCGCCACGATCTCCTTGCCCTTCCCCGCAGGCACGATCCTGATCTTCGGTTCGTTGGGATCGTCCGGGTTATGGTACGCGATTATGTCCTGTAGTTCGCCTTTGGGCAGGTACTCGGTCATGGACTTGGCGAGCATGGACTTACCGGTCCCGGGCTCTCCGATCAGCATCACGTGGCGCTTCTGTTCGGCGGCCTTCCTAATGACCTCCACAGCAGCATCCTGACCGATGACCTGATCAGCGAGCTTCTCCGGGATCTTGATGTCCGCCGTGGTCTCGAAGCCTTGGGCCTCGATCCACTCGTCAACATCAAGGCACCGAGCCACGGCTTGCGACTCGTCGTTGCTCATATTGCACCTGCTCCAACTCAACTCATAAGCCTACCACTAGATAAGCGTTACCCCATACTTATATACTATCTGGCAGAGCCAGCATAGAATAATAGGTCCCAAATGTTAAATGACGAGAGAGCGGCATGAGCGGCAGTTTTCTAATATTTTGGGACGAACGGACCGCTCGCCCCGCAGTTTTTCATTCTCCGAAATGAGTATTATCGTATGGGATAACAATATAATGAAGGCTATTGCGGCCCGGGGCCGAACGTCCGTACGGGCGTCGGTCCACCGAGGGCAATCCTCATTACCGACGAGGGCATTGGACGCCATGCAAGGGCGATGGAATTGAGGGTGGACGAGCTTGAACTGCCGAAGGGAGTGGCCGAGGTGCTCAAGGAGGAGGGCATCGTGGAGCTGCACCCGCCCCAGGCCAAGGCCGTGCCGCTCGCGCTCGACGGCCGCAATCTCATGCTGGCCATCCCCACCGCCTCGGGCAAGAGCCTGGTGGCCTACCTCGCCGCGCTCAAGCATGTCCTGGAGCTCGGCGGCAAGGTGCTGTACATCGTTCCCCTGAGGGCGCTGGCGGCGGAAAAGTACGATGACCTGAAGCGGTTCGAGAAGCTCGGCGTGAAGGTGGGCGTGTCGTCCGGCGACCTGGACTCCCCCGACCCCCAGCTGGACAAGTTCGACATCATCGTGGCGACGTCGGAGAAGGCCGATTCGCTGCTGAGGCACCAGGGCAACTGGCTTCAGCATATCTCCCTGGTCGTTGCCGACGAGGTGCACCTCATCCATGACCCCGGCCGGGGACCGACCCTGGAGATCACTCTGGCCAAGTTCCGCCGGTTCAATCCCAGCCTCCAGGTCATCGCCCTGTCGGCCACCATCAAGAACTCCAAGGAGGTGGCCGATTGGCTCCAGGCGGAGAACATCGCCTCGACCTGGAGGCCTACCCCGCTGAAGGAAGGGGTGTACACCGACGGGGTGGTCCACTTCACCAACAACACCAAGCGCAAGGTCCCGATGAGAAAGGACCCAGTGTGGTCCCTGGTCTCCGACTCCGTGGTGGAGGGCGGACAATGCCTGGTGTTCGTCAACACCCGTAAGTCGGCCGAAGGGCTGGCCTCGAAGTTCGCCCCGTGGATGAAGGAGCTGGTGCCGGAGCAGAAGTTCGACGTGGACGAGGACCTGGCTGAAGACCAGGGAGAGCCGACCACGGTGGGCAAGAGACTCCGGGGTTGCGTCAAGCAGGGGGTGGCGTTCCATCACGCCGGCCTCACCAATGAGCAGCGGAGGTTCGTGGAGTCGAACTTCAAGAAGGGGAAGATCAAGTGCATCGTGGCCACTCCCACATTGGCGGCGGGGATCAATCTCCCGGCGCGGAGGGTCATCATCAGGGACGTGTACAGGTACGAGGACGGAGGCAATGTCGCCATCCCGGTCCTGGAGATCAAACAGATGTGCGGCCGGGCCGGCCGGCCCAAGTACGACCCATACGGTGAAGCGATCCTCCTGGCCAAGGATGAGGAGGACATGCACTTCCTCATGGAGAACTATCTCCTGAACGACTCGGAGGATATCTACTCCAAGCTGGGCAGCGAGCCGGTATTGCGCTCCCATGTCCTCGCCCTCGTGGCCACCGGCACGGCGACCTCGCGCGACTCCCTCATGGACTTCCTCAACTCCACCTTCTTCGCCCACCAGACCACCATGACCGGTCTGGAGGAGGCGGCGGACAACGTGCTGGAGTTCCTGGAGAACGAGGAGATGGTCTGGACGGACCGCGACCGCCTGAAGCCAACGTTCTTCGGGCGAAGGGTGTCCGATCTTTACATCGACCCCCTCACCGCCGTGAAGCTGCGCGACGCCCTCAAGGAGTTCAAGCCCGACAGCTCCTACTTCGGCCTCCTGCATGCCGTGTGCTCCACGCCGGACATCATGACCATGTATCTGAAGAGAGCGGACTACGAGTGGGTCGAGCAGGTCATGATGACGAGGGAGGAGGACCTGCTGCTCAAGCCCCCCGAGGACCTCGACCAGTACGAGTTCTACCTGTCCGAGCTGAAGACCGCCTGCTGCCTGGATGACTGGGTCCAAGAGATGGAGGAGGACGAGCTCCTGCACAAGTACGGCATGGGGCCGGGGGACCTCCGCAGCAAGGTGGAGGCAGGGGAATGGCTTATCTACTCCATGCGCGAGCTGGCCAACATCTTCAACAAGGACGCCTACCCCAAGCTGACCGAGCTCATGATCCGCATCAAGTACGGGGTCAGGCCGGACCTCCT
Source organism: Methanomassiliicoccus luminyensis B10 (assembly GCF_000308215.1). Taxonomy (NCBI): domain Archaea; kingdom Methanobacteriati; phylum Thermoplasmatota; class Thermoplasmata; order Methanomassiliicoccales; family Methanomassiliicoccaceae; genus Methanomassiliicoccus; species Methanomassiliicoccus luminyensis. Next base: position 15,165 of record NZ_CAJE01000009.1, on the reverse strand, counting down.
GGACCTGGTCCGCCTGAAGGGGGTCGGCAGGGCTCGCGCGCGCTCCATGTACAACCACGGCGTCAGGAACGCCGAGGACATCAGGAACGTGGACATCATCAAGCTGGCCCGCATGCCCAAGATCGGCGACCATCTCGCCAAGGCGCTGAAGGACCAGGTCGGCGCCCCCAAGATGGCCAAGCTTCCCGAGAAGAGCGCCGAGCAGGCCGAGGCGGTCAAGGAAGCCAAGGAAGAGATGAAAAAGGAAGAGCACAAGGACCGCGGGCAGAGGAGCCTGCTGGACTTCTGAGCACTATCCCCAGAAGGAGTGCGTGGGGAGTGAACAGCACATATTTTCATATCATATAGGAATCCAGGGACGATGAAGGGAGAGTACGGGCCGAGGGTGGAGGGGGACGTAGAGACCTTCACTGTGAGAATCGATGACATTGCCCAACTGCTGACCGCCGCTCCTCGGGACATCCTCTCGGACCAGCCCCATGTCTACATGGGCCAGTCCGTGCTGGAGAGGGTCCTCGACCATTATCAACACGAGAAGAGGCTCCTCAAGAAAAGGCATCGGCTGGTACTGTTGATGCCCCCTGACAAGATCACTCCAGGATTGGCTGAAAGGTGTCAGGCGGCTGTGGAGAGGTACGCCGACACCGCGATCATGGACAACCGCTTCCGCATGGCCGCCCTGCGCCGCAACGGGCTCCGTCAGATCCCCTATTCACTGGTGTTCCTGAGCGCATGCATACTCCTGGGGGTCCTGCTGGGAAGCGAGGCCGTATCAGAGGTCCCCACGTGGATGAGCACGGTCATCAGCGAGGGTGCCTTCATCGTGGGATGGGTCGCGCTGTGGGGCCCGGTGGATACCTTGTTGTTCGCCCGCTTCCCCCTGATCGGGGAAAACTTGGCCCTGCTGGCGCTGAAGGGCACCGAGCTTGAGATACGCCCGCAGGGAACGACCTGAGCCGGGTCGGCGAGGCGCCACGGCCAGGATCACTTGGCGATGACCCTCTTCACATCCTCGGCGGTCGGCTTGGCCTTCAGGATCTCCTCGCACGACCTCATGACCGTGTCAGGGTCCTTGAGCACGTTGCCGGTGCAGATGCACACCACCCGCTCATCCTTGGAGATCACGCCCGTGTCAACGAGCTTGAGCAGCCCTGCCACCGACGCCGCGGACGCCGGTTCGACGCCCACGCCCTCGGTCCTCCCCAGCAGCTTCTGCGCCGCCACGATCTCCTCGTCAGTGACGCTCTCAGCATAGCCATTGGTATCGTAGATGGCCTGAAGGGCCTTCTTCCCGCTGGCGGGGTTGCCGATGCGTATGGCAGTGGCCACCGTCTCCGGGTGCTCCTCGGGGACGAAGTCCCTCTTCCCGGCCTGGAACGCCCTGACGATGGGCGCGGAGCCGGCCGCCTGTATCCCGGTGAGCTTGGGCACCTTGTCCACCCAGCCCAGGGCCTTCCACTCCTTGAAGGCCTTGTACACCGCCCAGATGTTGGCGGCGTTGCCGACCGGCAGTATGACGCGGTCCGGAACGTCGAAGTCCAGCTGGTCCACGATCTCGAAGGCCACGGTCTTCTGCCCCTCCGGGCGGTAGGGGTTGATGCTGTTGAGCAGGTACAGCTCACCCTCCCGGGAGAGCGTCTTCACCACGTTCAGCGCGTCATCGAAGTTGCCGTCCACCATCACCACCTTGGCCCCGTAGAACATGGCCTGGGCCAGCTTCCCCGCGGCCACCTTGCCGTTGGGGAGCAGGACCACGCACTTCAGGTCGCCCTTGGCCGCGTAGGCGGCCAGCGAGGCGGAGGTGTTGCCGGTGGAGGCGCACCCGACGGTCTTGCACCCCAGCTCCAGGGCGCGGGACACCCCCACGGTCATGCCGCGGTCCTTAAAGGAGCCGGTGGGGTTGGCGCCTTCATACTTGACGTGCAGGCTTTTGACCCCGGCCTTCTTGCCCAGGGCCTTGCAGTGATAGAGGGGCGTGCCGCCCTCCAGCAGGGAGATGGCGTTCCTCTCGTCCACCGGCAGGAACGGCGCGTACCTCCACACCCCGATGGGCTTCTTCCGGAGGTCCGCGGGCCTCATGCCGGAAGCCGCGTCCAGGTCCATCTCGATCGTCAATATCCCGCCGCAGCGGGGACAGGCGTCCGCGAACTCGTCCTCGACGTCCGCTCCGCACTCAAAGCACTTCACAGTGTGCATCTCACTCCCTCCTGCATCCCTGGCCCCAGGTGGTCACCCAGGTGTCGCACTTGATGCCATCGTTAACGTAAATGTCACGGACGGCCTCGGCTATGCCTTTGCCGTCGTTCTTCGCCATGTCGTACACCGCGATGACGCATGGCCCTGAACCGCCCAGGAAAGCCCCCGCGGCGCCGGCCTTGGTGGCCGCGGCCTCCGCCTCCCTCAGGCGGGGGTTGAGCGGAGCGCGGGCCGGCTCGATCACCACGTCCCTCATGCTGCGTCCTATGAGATCTATGTCCCCGCGGCACATTCCCAGCACCAGGGCCGAGGCGTTCCCGACCTCGTACACCATGTTCTTGAGGTCCACCTGCTTCGGCAATACCTTTCGGGCCTCGCCGGTGCTGACGAGGAAGTCAGGCATGGTGACCACCACCCCGAGGTCCTTGGGCGGCTCCATCCTCAGGATCTCGAACGGCTCGTACGACTTGATGATGGTGAACCCGCCCATCACTGCCGGCCCCACGTTGTCAGCATGGTAGCTTCCGGACAGGTGGCCTTCCGCCCTGGCAGCGCAGTACACCGCCTCCTCCGGGCTCAGCGGAACCTCGAGGAGGGCGTTGGCCGCGCAGGCCCCGCCCGCCGCGGAGGCGCCGGACGATCCGATGCCGGAGCAGGGGCGGATGCCTTTCTTGATCGTCAACGTGACCCCGAAATCGGCCTTCGACCTGTCCAGTACGGCCCGCGCGGCGATGCCCGCGGAGTTGTGCATCGGGTCGGTGGTGATGGTGGAGGCGTTCCTTCCATCGATCCTCTCGATGATGACCTCGCGCTCGGGGATGCGCCTCGCCTCGATGACGTCGAACGGCTCCCTCAGAGCGAGACCGAACACATCGAACCCCGAGCCCAGGTTGGATAGGGTCGCCGGGGAGATCACCACCGCCTTGTCCGCTGCCATTTGAATCCTTCCGCAAGCCTTGCTGGATTAGCCGGTCGCGCCAACGCCCCGCCCGTTGATAAATGTTTCTGACTTATCCATCGGAGCGGCGCAGCGGCCTCCCGCCCCCTTCGCAAAAGGCTACTCCAGGCCGAAAATAACATATGACCCCGCACTGATTCCTACCCAGCATGGCCAAGGTCGTCATTTTGGGCGTCAGGGGACAGGTCGAGGACGCGGAGGCGCTGGTCAAACGGCTGCAGGGCCTGGAGAAGGGAGAGGGGCTGGCCCTCAACGCGGACATGGTGTGCGGGAAGGACCATCTGCGGTCCGCGGTGATGCATGCCAGCAGAGCGTTCGAACGCGGGGACAACGTGTGCTCGTCGGTCCCCGTGGAAACGATGCTGTACGCGTCCGGAGAACGGCAAATATCCAAGGCCGTCAAGAAGATGGGCGTGAAGGTGGGGGACGAGCGCGTGGCGCTGGTCCTCTTCGACGTGGACGACGTGAGCTCGCTCCTCGCATCGTGCCGCTTCGCACGGGACGATGATGTCCTGGAACCGTCAGCAGAGAAGGCGGTGCGCTTTGGCATCGCTCCAGACGAGATAAAGGCGGTCCCCCCGGACATGGTGGAGGATCTCGTTCTCGAGCGCGTCGCGTTCGTCGGGATCCTAAAATAAGGGGTTGATGTCAGCCACTCACGGATTCATTCGTGAGCTTGCACTGAGCTTGGCCTCAATTGTCCAATGACATTCAACCTCATCGCCCGCTGCATTCGGCTCGCTGACGCGGATCCTGCCGCCTTCCCGTGCAGAGAAGGCGGCGATGTTCCTGCTGGCGTTCAGATCTGCGTCCAGTGCGGGTTCACGCTGGACGCAAGTGAACTGCCTTCCTGTTCTGTTGTTTCGGGATACGTGACCGCACTTGTATCATGTTTAGGAGGTGTACTTAGGATCGATGATCTCTACTCGTTTTCCCAGAGCCTCCGCCTTGTGCTGAACGAAGAAGAGGAGTTCATGATTTGACCAGCTTGCGGTTGAACTCTCTGCCCCCCTTCTGGTCACGAATGCCCTTCAGATCCTCGAACACGAAAACGTCATACGGTTTGCTCACCACCAGGTTCACGAATAGTACTTCTGGCTACATGTGATTCCATATTAGAAAAGGCGGGGTTTCTGGAGATACTCATTATGATTTTCCCATAAAAATGACCAAGGGTTTAAGGCACCCCTTAGTTATTTCCGGGCGTCCCAGAGGACCCAGCAGGCGGGGAGAGAGGTCTTCAATTGAGCAACGACTATCTCAAACAGCTGCAACTTACCAAGCAGCTTGAGCAGAAGGCCAAGGAGGCCACCAAGAACCGCAAGGCCGCGGAGGAGACCCTGGCCAAGGCAGCGGAGGCCCTCTCCAAGGCCAAGGTCCCCGACGTGGACCTTTCTGAGGTGGACACTATTATGGCAGAGGCCAACGCCGCGTTCGCCAAGCGCGACTACTCCGCCGCCCTGGCCGCAGCCAAGCTGGTCCATGAAAAGATCCCCGAGGCCCGGCGCGCCGCCGTCGCCTCCGTCCTCAGCTCGTCCGAGGCCGTTCTGTCCCTGGTCCCCGGCGATGACCGGGTGAAAGAGGTAAAGGCCACCGTGGCTAATGCCCGCGCCCTGCTGGAGCAGGGCAAGGCCGAGGAGGCCCTGGCGGCAGCGAGGGCATCCAGGGAGCACGCCGAACGGTACCTGGGCTCCTGCATCACCGAGATGGTCGCCGGCCTGCGCGCTCTGGTGGACCTTGCGGAAGCGAAAGGCATACCGGTGGCCGAGAAGAGAAGGTCGCTGGCCGAGGTCGAGGCGTTGCACAAGCGGGGGGACCGAGCCGCCGCGCTGGCCCGTCTCAAGGCCGGGCGCGAGGAGCTGATGAGCGCGTTCTCCGCGGCCGTCGAGGAGCGCTCCTCCAAGATCAGGGCGGTGATGGACGACGCCGCCACCGCGGGGGTCGACATCTCCTCCGTGTCCGCCGGGTTGGCAAAGGCCAAGGGCGACCTGGAGGCCGGTTCGGTGGAGAAGGCCATGGATGACATGACCGCCGCGGAGAAGGAGCTGTTCCCCACCCTGGCGACGGCGGTGGGGGCGCGCATGTCCGCGCACCGGGAGAGGGCATCCTGGCTGGAGCGGAGGGGAGTGCGCTCGGAGGAGCACCTGGCCGCCGCGGAGAAGGTCTCCGAGGCGGTGGGCGCGGGCAACGCGGCAGGCTCCTTGGAGTGGCTGCGCCGCTCCGACAAAGCGCTCCGCGACAGCGAGATGGGGGTCGTCCTGTCCGAGATGGAGACGCTCCGGCCCGGGCTGGTGATGGCCAGGAGGGTCGGCAGCGACCTGTCCGGACCACTGGGCAAGCTGGAGGAAGCGAAGCAGGCGGTCCAGAACGGTCAGGCCCCCCGGGCCGTCGAGCTGGTGGGGGAAGTTGCCGACCACCTCGATGAGATCCTCAAAGGCCATCGGGAGCTGGAGAGCGAGCTCCAGAGGACCGCCATGATGTTCCGCCGGGCCATGATGTTCCGCGTGGGTCTCAGGGAGGCGGGCGAGGCCGTGGCCGAGTCGAGACGGACCGCCCTGAAGGGCGACCTGAAGGGCGCCACCCGCCAGCTCCGGGAAGCGCAGGAGCTGCTGTCCCGGAAGGTCCTTCGCCACTGCGCCGGGTCCATCCTGGGCATGGAAGTTGACATCGCAATGGCCGCGGGCATGGGCGCCGAGATGTCGCAGGAGTCCGCGGAGCTGGACGAGATCACGGGCGCGCTCCGGGAGAGCGGGTCCGACGACGCCCTGATAAGGCTGTCCAAGATGGACCGCCGCATCCAGGCCAAAGGCAGGGAAAGGGCCTCGGCATCGGTCGAGGAGGCCGAGAGCGCCGTGGCCGCGATACCCGGGATCGACCTGGCCCTCCCCGTGGAGGGGGCGATCGAGGCGAGGCGCCTCCTGGACATGGGGGACTGGAAGGCCGCGCACCTGGCCGCCGCGGACGTGCAGCTGGCGGCAATGCGGCTGCGCCGCCAGGCCTGGGAGGGACAGGCGGCCAAGGCCAAAGCGCTATCGGAGATGGGGCGGCAGCTGGGGTGCCCAATCGCCCCGGACCATGAAATGGCCGCGATGGAGAGCGGCCCCTGCGGAGCGGAAGACCTGTGCGCCCTGGGGGAGCGGTCCCAGAGCCTCCAGTCAATGGTCAGGGACCGGCTGGCCCGCTCCGTTCCGGAGCTGGCCGAGGAGATCGATGCCCAGCGCAAGAGCGGCATTGTGATGACCGGCGCGGGAAGCCTCGCCAAGGAGGCCTCGGAGGCGCTGGACGCCGACGACCTGGAGAGATGCTTCAAGTGCTATGCGAGCGGCCAGAAGGAGCTGCAGAAGACCGTCGCCATCTACAAGGAGGTCGGCGATCTCATCGCCCTGATAACCTCCCACGTCGATGATGCCCGCCCCGCTTCCGGCAAATACGGGGTCCCCGCCCTGCTCAAGGAGGCCCGGGACCTGTTCGAGTCCGGGAAGTATGACGGCGCGAGGATGTCCGCCAAGAGGTGCTACCAGGAGCTAGAGAAGACCGGCGCGCCGGTGCTGGCGGCTCCGAAGCTGGAGGAAGCCAAGGAGGCCCTGGAGGTCCTGAACCAGGTATCTGCCCGGTCCGCGGACATCGAAGCGGAGGTCCGGCTCGCCGCGGAGCACCTGTCCCGCAGCGACTACGCCGCCGCCCTGGCCGCGGCCAAAGGCGCGCACCACAAGGCCATCGAGCGCCTGGCCCCCGCGATCGGTGCGGAGATCGAACGGACCAGGAACCTGCTGGTCGGCGGCAGGAAGCACTGCCCTGATCTGCCTGGATCGTCGGACATAATCGCGGAAGCGGAGAAGCTGCTGGCGGCGAAACAGTATTCCGACGCCGCACACACGCTGCGCTCGGTAAGGGCCGAAGCGAATCAGATGCTCCACGCCGAACGGGGCGCCCGCGATGAAGTAGAGGGGATTGCCAGCGAGCTCGGGGAAATCGCTGCCCTCGGCATCGACATTTCCAGGGAACGTGGCATCGTTTCCCAGGCCCTCGCCGTACTGGAAAAGGGAGAGCGGGACCGGGCCGTGGAGCAGGCCCACGGGGCCTTGAAGGCGGCCAGAAAGATCGCCCAGGATGCTGTGGCCGGCCGCCTGGTGGCCTCGATGGAAGAGGAGCTGGGCGCCGGCAAGCTGAAGGGCAGGGACCTGGAGGCCATCGAGAAAGAGGCGCGCAGGTCCGTCAAGGAGAGAGCGGAACGGCACCGCTATGCCGAGGCCGGGGAGCTGCTGAGGTCCTACCGGCGACAGCTCAGCAGGACCAAGGCGCTCAGGGACGAGTGCGCCTCCGCCCTGGCAGAAAGGGAAGATCCCGCCCGACAAGGATGGCCCCTGATGGAGATGGCCGAGGAAGCGCGGACCAAGGCACAGAAGGCCTTCGACGACGGTGCGTTCAATGAATGCCAGGCGCTGCTCCGCCAGCGCGCCGCGGCGAGGTCATCGGCACAGGCGCTCAACGACCGCTCGGCGGCCAGGCTCGCCGACGCCAGGAGGGCGATAGAGGAAGAAAGCCGGAGGTTCCCCAGCGACGAGGTCAGCGCACTGCTCGACCGCGCCGAGGAAGAGCTGTCCAGAGGCCGCTACGCCGATATGGAACGCTCCCTGATGAGGGCGAGCACCGAGATCGCCAGGCACAAGGAGGCTACCCTCCGCGCGGACGTCGCCGAGGTGGTGAGGCTCACCGGCGCGCTGCGCTCCCTGGGAGTGAACATGAGCTCGCTGCCCGAGAGGACACAGGCGCTCCTGGACATGAGGATGAGCGAACTCCGCGATGGCTCCATCCACCTTGGCAGGGACATCACCGTGCTGAGGAAGGCGGCGTTCGACCGCATGGCATCGATCGAATCATCGCTGCGCGAAAAGATCGAGAGGACCAGGACATCGAACCGGCCCGCCGCCCTGAGCGAGGCGCTCATGATCGAAGCGCAGAAGGCGCTGTCCGAGGAGGACTACGAGAGAGCGCTGGCGCTCCAGAGGGCCGTGCGCATGTCCCTGGGAGCGTCGGAGGACGACGAGGCCGCGTACCGCGAGGCCACGGCGAGGCTGTACGACGCCCTGAGGGCCGCCTGGCCGCTGGACATCGACGTGTCCAAGGCAGTGGAGCTGCACCGCGAGGCCACCAGGCTGGAAGGCGATCTTCCGGGGGCCGCCCGCCGCATCACCGAGGCCGCCAAGGGCCTGGAGGAGAAGCTCGCGGTGTACCTGCCCGTGATCTCGCTGGAAGCGGTGCCCGAGGGCGATGGCGGGAAGATGAGGATCACGGCGCGGAACGTGGGTGGCGGCATCGCCCTGGACCTCTCCATGGGAAGGAGCGGCACTGGTCTGGCCCTGCCGGACAGGCTGCGCCCGGGCGAGACCGTGGAAGGGACCGTCGACGCTTCCGGCGACCCCTTCGAGATCAGCTACCGCGGCCTGATGTCCTCGGCGCAGAAGATCGCCAGGGCCTCGCTGGCCTGCTAATGAATGGAGAATAAAGGGCCGGGAGGCCCCGGAAATGGTTTGCCGGAAAGAGTTTACGGCGCTGGCTTCGGCACCGGCACGAACTTGTAGCCATAGTGAATGATGCCGGCGCCGCCCTCCTCACCGATCTTTCTCATGGTGGTGCGGACTTTCATGCCGATCTGCACTTCCGCGGGGTCGACGTCGATTATCTGCCCGGTGATCCTTACGCCCTCGTCCATCTGGACCATGGCGATCACGTAGGGCTTCTGGATGTCGAACTGCGATGGCGCGTCGTACACTATCGAGTATGACAGTATCTCCCCGTCGCCCTTGAGCTTGAACGGCTCCATCTTGCCGATGCTCTTCCGGTGGCAGATGGGGCATACCGACCTCGGGGGGAAGTACACCTTCCCGCAGTTGCCGCACTTGGAGCCGATGAGGTTGTACCTGGAAGCGTTCTCCCTCCAGTATCTGGCCACGGTCATCAGTTCACCCTCCCCAAAAGGTTGACCACGGCCGTAGCTCCGGTCCCTCCGACGTTCTGGGCCAGCCCGACCTCGGCGTTGCTGACCTGCCTCTTCCCGGCCTGCCCGCGGAGCTGAGTGACCAGCTCGACGATCTGGGCTATGCCCGTGGCCCCGATGGGGTCGCCGCGAGCCTTCAGGCCGCCGGAGGTGTTCACCGCCAGCTTGGCGCCGAGAGCGGTCTGCCCCTGCTCGGTGGCCTCGCCCCCCTTTCCCTTGGGGAAGAACCCGAGATCCTCAATGGCCAGGATTTCAGAGATGGTGAAGTTGTCATGCACCTCCGCCAGCTGAACGTCCTTAGGGGCCAGCCTGGCCTGCTCGAACGCGCGCCTGGCCGCCACGGTGGTGGCCTCGAACCGGGTTATGCTGTCGCGGTGAGCGAGGGCGAGAGTGTCGGACGCCTGGCCGGAGGAGAGCACCTTCACCGGGGTATCGGTGTACTTCCTGGCGCGCTCCATGGCGCACAGCACCACCGCCGCCGCGCCGTCGGAAACGGGGGCGCAGTCGAACATGCCCAGCGGGTCGGCCACCGGTGCGGACTTCAGCACGGCCTCCAGCTTGATCTCCTTCTGGAACTGGGCCTTGGGGTTCAAAGCCCCGTGCTTGTGGTTCTTAACCGCCACCGAGGCGAGCTGCACCCTGGTGGTCCCATACTCATGCATGTGCCTCCTGGCGATGAGCGCGTGCAACGCCGGGAAGGTGGCGCCGAACGACGACTCCCACTGGGCGTCGGAGGCGGTGGACTGGATCTCCTGGGACAGCACGTCCCCGACGTCGGTCATCTTCTCGGCGCCGCCCACCACCACGATGTCGTGGATGCCGGAGGCCACCGCCATGTAGCCTTGGGCGAAGGCAAGGCCGCCTGACGCGCCGGCCGCCTCCACCCTGGTGGCAGGGATGTGATCCCTGGCCATGCCGGAGTAGTCGGCGATCAGCGCGCCGATGTGCTCCTGCTCGATGAACTTGCCCGCGGACATGTTGCCGACGTACATGGCGTCGATCTCCTCGGCCTGCAAGTTGGCGTCGTATACCGCCGCCAGCCCGGCCTGGATGCCCATCTCCCTGAAGGAGAGGTCCCACAGCTCCCCGAACTTGGTGTCCCCTATGCCTATCACTGCGACCTCTCTCATTCCGCCGCCCCCTTCATCCTGATCTTGCCGCGATATTTGGCGTAAGTAGCGTAATCCAGGAACTTCTTATTCTCCACCATCGACTTTACCGACGGTGCGGCGTCCCTGTTCATGTTCAATATCTCGTCCGTCACGGTGATGTCGAAGGCGTCCGAGCCGGCGCCGGAGCCGTACGCGACGGCGAAGATGCGCTGGCCCGGTTTGGCCACATCCAGCACGGATGCCAGCCCCAGGGGCACCGCGCCGGAGTAGGTGTTGCCGATGAACGGCGTCAGCAGGCCGGCCTCGATCTGCTGTTCCGTAAAGCCCAGCTGCTTGGCCGCCCTCACCGGGAACTTGCCGTTGGGCTGATGGAAGATGGCGAAGTCGTAGTCCGCGGGCTCGGAGCCCACGTGGGCCATGAGGTTCTTCGCCCCGGTGAGCACATGCTTGAAGTAAGCGGGCTCGCCGGTGAACCTCCCGCCGTGCGACGGGTAGCACTGGCCCTCCCGCCTCCAGAAGTCCGGGGTGTCGGTGGTGAACGAACAGGTGTGGTTGATCTTGGCGATGACCTTCTCGGAACCGATGAGATAGGCCGCGCCGCCCGCGGACGCCGAGAACTCCAGCGCGTCGCCAGGAGCCCCTTGGGAAGTATCGGCACCGATGGCCACGCCGTACTTGACCATGCCCGAGCCTACCAGACCCATGCAGGTCTGGATGGCCGCCGTCCCGGCCTTGCAGGCGAACTCGTAGTCCGCCACGGTCAGGTTCGGCGACGCTTCGATCGCTTCCGCGACGATGGTCCCGGTGGGCTTGACGGCATAGGGGTGGGATTCCGAACCAACATAGATGGCCCCGATCTGCCGGGGGTCCGCGTCGGTCCGCCGCAACATGTTCCTGGCCGCCTCCACGGAGATGGTGACGACGTCCTCATCGGGCGAGGGGACGGACTTGGAGAAGATGAGCAGATTGCGGCTCATGGCCTCGCCGTCCGTGCCCCACACCCTTCCGATCTCCTGAGGGGTTATTCTGAACCGGGGCACGTACGCCCCGTAGCTTACTATTCCGATATCCATTGCGATTGTCCTCCTAAGTGAGCTTCTTGAGCCGTTCCGTGATTGTGGGAATGGGCAAGGTAACTTTTATCAAGGGAATGTTCTCCAGCGTCGCCAGGCGTATCGCCAGCTCGTCCACGTGCTCGGGGCGGTGGTAGCCGACGATGCTCGGCTTGAGCGGGTGGGCCCGTATCGCGATCATGGGGGACCGCCCGAACTTCACGCCGGTGAAGATGAGCGCGCGCTCGCTGCTCCAGCCGTAGATCTTGAGGTAGTCGGCCGAGCCCAGAGCGGTGATGGCCTTTATCGAGTCGATGATGGTGTACCCATGGATGTGCTTGTCAAGGCTGACCCCGCGGTTCAGAATGTCAGCTTCGATGATCTCCAAGAACTCTTCGCCGGACACGCTGGTCCGGAACTCGTCGATGGCGATGATGCAGTCGTGCTTCTCCCCGAGGTCATATTTCTTCAGAACGTTGCCCCCGGACTGCTCGTCAAGCTCGATCAGGCCGTCCACCATGCGGCGGATGATGGCGATGCCGGGGGACTTGCGCCTCCCCGACTCGTAGTCGCTTATGACCGACGGGGAAATGTCCAGGCACTTGGCCAGCTCCTGTTGGGAGACGTTGAACTCCTCCCTCCACTTCCGGATGGTCTTCCCGGCGTCAGTAGAGAGGGTTATCTCGCCAGCGATCTTCTCGCGCAGCTGTTCCCTCATTGCGGCTGGGAACATGCCGTTGCGTATTTAAATTTGTCGAAGTGTCACATCGACAATTTATTTAACAAGACCATTGACCGCGCCGCTCTGGACGCCCGGGGAAGCGAGTGGGTTTGAACCACCGAAAAGGAAGAGGGAGGTTCGCGCCCCCGGGGTAGGGCACTTTCGATTCCAAGTACAGATAAAACGCGTGATTTAATAAGATCCAGCATTCCAGGCAGCGATCTATCGGCCGGTTTGTTAGGAGTTGATGTTCGGAGACCCCACCCATCGAACGTTTATATTCAAAATTGAATTCCGCATGCATGATGCGAACGGTGAAGGTCAAACTGAACCTGGACGAGGGACAGAAGATATCCTTGCTCAGGACCATGGAGGCCTACACCGACGCGTTCGACCGCGCGGCGAAGTGGGGATATCAAAACAAAGTGAAGAACAAGTTCGCCATGCATGGAGCGATTTACCATTCGCTGCGAGAGGACGTACCGACCATGGGCGCGTCGATGATACAGAGTGCTATGTACGCTGCATGTGAGGCGCTCAGGGGCTGTAGGATTATGAAAGAGCCCCAAAGGCGAAAACATGCGGCGGTCAGATACCCCTGGAAGGAGGCCCGCGTCTGGTTCGAATCGGGGAAGGTTAGCATATCGTCAGTAGACGGAAGAGTGCGTGCAACCTTCGTTCAATCCGATTGGTCTAGATCATATTCTGACTGGACCATCAAGGCCTCAATACTGACATACGATAAAGAGGCCAGGACCTTCTATCTAGGAGTAATCGTTGAGAAGAAGAACGCCCCTGAAACTCAGCCTGGTGAGGTCCTAGGAATAGATCGTGGACTGAACAATCTGGCTGTTTGTTCGAACAATATGTTCTTCGATTCGGCCAGGGTCAATGGAGTAAGGGGGAGGTACGCTAAGAACAAAGCGGAGTTGCAGGCCAAAGGCACTCGCTCGGCAAAACGGAGACTAAGGCAGCAGGCTGGGCGAGAGAGACGGTTCATGGCTTGCGAGAACCACCGGATCTCGAAAACCATAGTGAACACAGACTTTTCGGTGTTCGCCCTAGAGGATTTGAAGTATATCAACACCAATAGATGGCTCAATAAGGGAATGAGAAGGAAAATGAGCGGTTGGGCATACTATCAGCTCGAGTGGGACATACGTTATAAAGCGGAGGCTCTCGGGAAACAGGTGATCCTGGTTGATGCCACATGCACCTCCCAATGGTGTTCGAGGTGTGGGTGGATTGATAAGGCTAGCTGAAAGGGGAGCGAGTTCCACTGTGTGAAATGTGGCTTCATCCTCAATGCTGATCTGAACGCCTCTAGGAATCTAGCCCGCCTTGGTAGATCTGAGGCGGGTAGGCTGTCTGCCAACCAGCCGTATGCGACGGGCGATGACGGGGGTTCTTCGGGAGCCCGCCAGATTGTGCCGAGCCAGTTGCAAGCTCAGAGCAGTTGGTCCTTGGCGGCCGATTGCCAATGATAGTTAGCCCTTCACGGCCCCATTGTGAGAATATTGGTCCGTGTGCGGTTGATTACCTAGGCAGTTAGCACTCGCGCATTCCGGCCATAGGATAGCTGGAACTGAGCGGTATCGCGCCAGAAACGAGATCCGGCGGTCTCAAATTGACAGCAGACACCTGGATAACAAAAGATATTTAAATCGCTTCCATATTAGCCAAACCTACCCGACGGGGCCGTGGGGTAGCTTGGTCGATCCTATGTGGTTCGGGACTACGTGACTCCAGTTCAAATCTGGACGGCCCCACCAGTTCTTCCATGTTTCATGTATTAGGGTTGCACTATAGCAATCGTTCCGAGCTCGCTCTTTCCCCGCTCCGTTCCCTATTTTTCCGTCGGTCTATTAATATTTGGAGTTCACACATTCAACACATGTCTGACGAAAGACCGTATCAGACCGACTATTCAGCGGAAAAGGCCCGCGAGACGGCCCGGGAGATAACCCGGGACACGACCGCAGAGCCTTCTTCCGATACGCAAACGGACGTGCAGGTGACGCACGCGCCGGAGTACTACACCGCTCCGCCGCCCCCTGCTCCACGCACTGAGGTGTACGCGCCCGCGCCGGCCCGGAGGAGGCCCCTCGGGATCACCGTACTGGCGGTCCTCGCGGCCATAGCGGGCATCTTCATGCTGCTCTCTGCGGCCGGTTCCTTCGCACTGTCCGGTGCGCTGAGCCAGAACCTTCCGACGGAGATCATGGAGAGCGTTCCCCAGTGGTTCCTGGACCTCGCCCCGACGTTCTTCACCATCACCGGCGTGTTCCTGGTGATCGTGGCGCTACTGGCCTTTGCGGTGGCCTGGGGCTTCATCAAGGGAAGCAACTGGGCCAGGGTTCTGGCGATCGCTCTGCTGGCCATCGGCATCATCATGTCGCTGATCGGCATGGTGGGCCAAATAGCGTCCGGCACCTTCGGCCTGGGGTCGCTGGGAAGCCTGGTGCTCTCCATAATAATACCTGCCGCCATAATCTGGTACCTGACCACTTCCCACGTCAAATCGTGGTTCATACCGGGCTATCGGGGCGGGTACGGGACGTCCACGTACTCCTCGGGCGTCGGGCGAAGGTAAAACATTTCCAGCGGACCGCGGCGGGGGCGGCCCCGCCGGTCCCACCTTATTCTCGATTTCATAGCTGCGCCCCGCGGGGCGAATGCTTTTTCACCTCGCCTGCCCCTACATCGCGGGCACTGGGGGAACTAATAGCTTGAGCACCGCGGTGGGCTTGGACATCGGCTACACGAACATCAGAGGGGTCCTGCTCGGCGGGGACGGGCGCGTCATCCGCCGCTCCCGGACCGCCACCGACCCCGCCAGAACACCTCAAAGGATACTGGCCCAGGCCTCCGCCATGGTGCGCGAGCTCGCTTCCGGTGAGGATATCTCCGGCATCGGAGCGGGCATCGCCGGCCAGTGCGACGCCGCCATCGGGGTGGTGCGCCGCGGCCCTAACCTGTGGTGGGACGATGAGCCGTTCCGGGACAGGCTGTCCGCCATGGCCTCCCGGCCGGTGGTCCTGCACAACGATGTCCAGATGGCCACCCTGGGGGAGTGGCGGTACGGGGCTGGCAAAGGGGCCCGAGACATGGTGTGCGTCTTCACCGGC